>JAEUVI010000400.1 GCA_016787105.1 Chitinophagaceae bacterium
ATCCACATCTCAAAGTAAATTTTCACAAAATTAATAATGCCAATCACTTCTCTATCAGAAAACCCGTTATTGATGAAATTTTAGCTGAACTAAAAAATGATTAAGATTAAATTATTGCATCAATTTTCTTAGCAAGCTTCCTATCCTTTTCCGTTACCACATCACCTGCGTCATGTGTGCTTAACCAGATTTCGACAGTATTATACACATTCGTCCATAAAGGATGATGATCCATTTTTTCCGCCTCAAGTGCAACCCTTGTCATAAAGGCAAATGCTTCACTGAAGTTTTTAAACTGAAATTTTTTATACAGCTTAGTATTTTCTTCTTTCCAGCCCCCATCTCCTGAAGGGGTGCCAGGCATTGGAAAGAATAATTTTTTCAAATCTGTAAAATTTGTCTGCATATATAATGTTTATTCCCCTTTAAGGGATAGGGGTTCAAAAAACAAGATGTTCCTTATTTTTTATCTTCTCATTTGTGAGCTCCACCACTAACTGCACAGAAGGTATTGAGCGAACAGCTTCTATTACATCATTAATTCTTTCATCTTTTGATTCATCACCTTTCAGCAACCACAAAAAATCGAGATGGCGGAATTCCGGCAACAAATACTCCCCATCAAACTTATTATTATACACATAATGTGCCAGCGCAGTAAGCTCTTCCGGAAATTCAAAAACTGAGAAGAAATAATCCCGTTTCTTTTTCTTTAATTGTATTTCTATTTCATTATTTACCCGGAATTGCATGCCGAGTATATTATTCACATGCCAGCAGAATTGATAGTCCTTAATCGGCGCCATGATACCCAGCAGACGGCAATCTTCAAAAAAGTAACTGGTGAGTTCTTCTTTATCTAATACCAATTTCATGTGTTAATTTTTGCTTTTGAAATTTGTCACATGGTATTCACCATAAAATTTTCATCGCTGTTGGCATAAGGTAGCTCGAAAATTTTATGGCTCATTTCATAAAGAAAGATTTAGAATAAACTAAAACTGTACTTCCGCTTCTACTGTTTCATTTCCTCTTTTATATTTCACTTTTGTTTTATCACCTTTTTTGAATTTTCCCAATGCCTGCATATACGTTTCTACAGATGATACGGCATATTCGCCCAGCTGTATAATTATATCTCCTGTTTTTAATCCCGCTTTCTGCGCTGGTCTTCCTTCAGATATACCATCGCAACGCAGGCCAGTACCGGGATATGTATAATCCGGCATGATACCCATCGTAACGCTAAACCTGGTTGAAGTACCGGTTTGGGTTTCCCTTGTTTTTGTAAAAGCCAGTTTTTGATTTTGTTTATTAAGCGCGGTAATAATAGTATTTATATAATTTACTATCTGCAGTTCGCCATTATAGTTTATCCTGTCTGCATCATCACTCGGGCGGTGATAATCCGAATGCAAGCCTGTAAAGAAAAATAAAACAGGTATATCCTTTCTGTAAAAAGAAGTATGATCGCTTGGGCCTGTACCACTGGAGTCAACCTTTATTACAAACGGTGATTTCTTATTATCAGTCCGAATATACTTTGCCCATTCGGGTGATGTACCATATCCTCCTACAGTTAAGACATGGGTACTATCATTGAGGCGGCCAACCATATCCATATTGATCATATAGTTTACGGATTTGAGATCTATTGATGGATTGTCTGCAAAATATTTTGAACCATATAATCCCAGTTCTTCGCCGGAGAAAGCAATGAAAAGAAAGTTTGTATTCCTGATTTTTGAAATTTTCAACAGCCTTGCCAGTTCTATTAATGCTGCAGTACCACTTGCATTATCATCCGCACCGTTATGTATCAATTTTTCCCCCGTGCGCAACATGGAGTTACCATCTTCACCATAGCCCAGATGATCAAAATGGGCGCCGAGTATCACAGTAGACGCTGCATTGTTATTTATATAACCAATCACATTATTTCCTGTTCTTTTTTTCTCGCCAATATCCGTTTTCATTTTTACAGGAACCGTAGCAGATACATCGCTGAAATATTTCTTTGCTGGTTCCTTTGTCACATACACTACAGGTATTTTTGCTGCTTCCGTTCTGTCCTTCGCGTTAAACTGTAATTTATCTTCTATACCAGATGTATTATAAACTATCAGTGCACTGGCGCCTTTCTTTTGTACCTGGGCCACTTTTGTTTTTACAAAATCGTCCACATCAAAGTGAGGATTGTCTTTATTTTCTTCCAATACATCTTTCAGGTTTAAGAACCAGGGCATATCCGCTTCCTGCAATGCAAGTGCAGGTTCTGCATCAAGTTCTGCATTACCACTATATGCCAATGGAAAAAAATCTTCATTCAGTTTTAATTCTTTCCCTTTTATAAATAATGATGTAGCCTCGTTCACCTGCTTACCATCATTGATATCGAATGGCTGAAAAAAACCTTTTTCCCCTTTTGGCAGCAAGCCGATTTCGCTAAACTGGTTACTGATGTATGTCATTGCCAGTGCTTCACCGTTTGTACCAGCTCTTCTTCCTTCCAGCTTATCATCAGCCAGGTAGCCAATATGCTTCTGCAGGTTTGCTATTATTACTTTATCCGCTTTTTTCAGTTTTTGTGCATTGACCGAAAAAACTGATATTGATAAAATAAAAATGATTGATAAACGAAGGGCTGCCATGTGTTGGGTTGTTAATAGTACAGGCAAAGGTATTGAACTAAAGGTTTTACAATTATGGTTAATGGCTTTTTAAAGAAACTTTTGTTTCTCCTTGTTCCTGCTTTTAAAAATCGTATTTCGTAAGCTTGATTAATAACAGCAATTTATTTTTGCAGGCTCTGAAAGAAAGTGAATAAGAAGAAACTACATATCGCCCTTGTCGGCAACCCGAATAGCGGTAAAAGTTCGCTGTTCAACTGTCTCACCGGCCTGAACCAGAAGGTTGGCAACTTTCCCGGTGTTACTGTAGATAAAAAAAGTGGCTCTATCGTTCTTTCAGAAGCTGTACCCGCAGAAATAATTGACTTGCCTGGCACTTATAGTCTTTATCCAAAGCGATTGGATGAATGGGTTAGCTACAAGGTATTGTTAAACCAGGATAAAGAGATAAAGGCCGACGCCCTCATCGCGGTAGCAGATGCCAGCAACCTCAAGCGCAATCTTCTTTTTTGCAGCCAGATTATCGATTTGAAAAAACCCGTAATCATTGCGCTTACAATGATGGACCTGGCCAAGAAAAAAGGTATTAACATTGATATAGCCGAGTTAGAAAGAGAGCTGGGTGTGCCTGTAATAGCAGTGAACCCCAGAAAACAAAAGGGTATTTCGCAGTTAAAAAAAGCGATAGAGCAAACTGTAGAGCACTTTAGCCATACTCCGCCGCGGGATTTTATTGAAAACAAAAGCCTCGCTGCAGAGCCGATAGAAGCTGTAAAAAAAATAATTCCTCAAATAAGCGATTATACCGCTATTCATTATCTCATCAATCATGAATCATTTGATCTGGACCGCAGCACACAGGAATTAATTGAAAATACTGAACGGGAATACAAGTTCAACCCTACCAAAACACAAGCGGAAGAAATAATGCAGCGGTACAGCCGCATCCGCCATATTATGAAAGTAGCAGTGTCAGAGCCGGATCCGCTACAGAAATCGTTGTTTACAGAAAAATTAGATAACCTCCTGCTTCATCGTCGCTGGGGTTATCTTATCCTGCTGGCAGTTCTGTTT
>JAEUVI010000421.1 GCA_016787105.1 Chitinophagaceae bacterium
TAAAGAAAAAATATATCTGCGGTTGAATCCGGATGATAATTTTTACTTAATGATTTTGGCAGGCTATCAGAGGGATCTTTCTTGTAAGGGTGCGCTGCCCAGTAATCCAGGTTGGAGTAGTCCGGCAGCCCGTCAACGGAATGAAATTTATATTGATTTGCAAATTGAATATATCGTTTTGAGCAGGATAGCAGGACCGAGCAGGATAAGAAAATTAAAATACTTTTTTTCATAGATAACCCGGGTTTAAAATACATGTAGCGTACCGGTACTCAAGATAAGGAAGGATACGCAGTTGAGAATCTAAATTCTGGTAAAAACTAAACCTGCCGGAACTGCTTCAGAAAAATAATTTCAAAATATTTCAAACGATATACATTTGTAGCCGCAAAAAGTATGGTAAATCAGAATCAGCCAGATTTAATGAATAATTCCTACAACGACCTAGTTAAGCAGACATTCAACTTTCCACAGGAAGGTTTTGAAGTAAAAGATGAGTACCTCCAGTTTAACGGGGTAGATATTAAAGCCCTGATTGATAAATACGGAACGCCGTTAAAGCTCACTTATCTTCCAAAAATCGGGATGCAGATAAAAAAGGCGAAACAGATGTTTGCCGCTGCTATGAAAAAGCATAAGTATGAGGGCAAGTATTTTTATTGCTATTGTACCAAAAGCTCACATTTCAGTTTTGTGGTAGAAGAAGCACTGAAACATGAAATTCACCTGGAAACTTCTTATGCATATGACATAGAAATCATCAAGAAGCTGTACGAGAAAAAGAAAATCACTAAAGACATTCATATCATCTGCAATGGGTTTAAACAAAAAAGTTATACCCGTCGTATTGCAAACCTGCTCAATTCGGGTTTTCAAAATGTAATACCAGTATTGGACAATAAAGAAGAGCTGAGAGAATATGCCAAGTCTGTACGGGTTCCATTCAAATTGGGTATTCGTGTAGCTGCGGAAGAAGAGCCTACTTTTCCTTTTTATACATCCCGGCTTGGAATCCGGGCTAAGGATATCCTGGAGTTTTATGTAGACCGGATAGAAGGATATGAAAGCAAGTTCCAGTTAAAGATGCTTCATATTTTTCTCAATAAGGGAATCAAGGATGATATCTACTATTGGAGTGAGTTGAATAAAATAATAAATCTTTATTGCCAACTCAAGAAGATTTGCCCTGAGTTGGATTCAATAAATATTGGTGGAGGGTTTCCTATCAAGCATTCGCTTGGATTTGAATATGACTACCAGTTTATGATCAATGAAATCGTTGGAAATATTAAGGCTGCTTGCAAAAAGGCAAAAGTACCGATGCCGAATATTTTTACTGAATTCGGCAGTTTTACGGTTGGGGAAAGTATGGCGCATATATATAGTGTAATCGGTGAAAAAGTGCAGAATGATCGTGAAAACTGGTACATGATTGATTCTTCATTTATCACCACACTCCCTGATACATGGGGAATTGGGGAACGCTTTCTGATGTTGCCGATAAATAAATGGGACGCAGAATACCAGCGTGTGGTGCTTGGCGGCATGACCTGCGATAGTCATGATTATTATGATTCAGAGGAGCATATCAACGAAGTATTTCTTCCAAAAATTAATAATGGTGAGCCATTGTATGTTGGCTTTTTTCATACTGGCGCCTACCAGGATCAGATAAGCGGCTATGGCGGTATCAAGCACTGCCTCATTCCATCTCCCAAGCACGTGATTGTAGGATATGATAAAAATGGAAAGCTGGTAGACTGGTTGTATGCAAAAGAACAGACAGCTCAAAGCATGCTAAAGATTCTCGGGTATAAATAAAAGAGCCCTTTTGATGGCATTATAAGCTATCCGGCAGCGTTAGTCTGCTACAAAAGGGCATGGTTATTTATCTGCGGCCCCGTCCGCGATGATTTCCCCTGTTATTGTAATTTCTCCAGTCATTATAGTCCCTGTAGCTGCGGTATTCCCTGCGCATGTATGATCTGTCAAGATAATAGCGGTTGTCGTATCCGCGCCAGTAAATGCGTCCCTGCGGCCCGCGATAGTAATAACGGCCATCGTGATACCTGCTTACCGCAAGGCCCGGACCGCCATTAATAATTAATGAAAACGACCCACCCGGAACTGGCGGCGGAGGATAAGCTGCATAGTGACGATGAGGTGCACAACTTGCCAGCACCACACCTGTAACTGTGATTATTGCTACCGCTTGTAAAATTTTACTGATTTTCATGCTGTACATTTTTAAATTTATAGTTATTAAAACCCAAAGATTTTAACATGAAATATATTTTGTTGCTATTAACTGCAATCATTAGTATGACGATGATAAAGGCCCAAACGACAGAAGATTCTGTTAAAGCTGTTGTTAATAAAATGTTTGATGCGATGCGCAATGGGGATAGCGAATCATTAAAAAGCACCTTTTCAGAGTCAGTAGTATTTCACACAATTGCAACGAGTAAAGAAGGAGTGGAGTCTGTAAGAAGTGAAGACCCTAAAGGCTTTATTGATTTTGTTGGTAAAGAAAAAAAAGGGGTGCTGGATGAACGAATCTCTTTTGAAACAATAAAAATCGATGGGCCTTTGGCCATCGCGTGGACACCATATAAATTTTATTACAATGGTAATTTCAGCCACTGCGGTGTAAATTCTTTTCAACTGGTGCGGATAAATGGCAGTTGGAAAATTCAATACATCATTGACACAAGAAGAAAGACGGGTTGCGAATAACTATTTTTTCAACCTGTATTTTTTATTCACTTTCGGACTGTTGAAATAGTTATTCAGTTCTTCCTCTGTCATGTTGTTGGTGATTTCCGTTGGCACGTCAATCAACTGCATCTGTATTTGCTTCAACTCATCCTTCAGCTTTGTTGTTTTCTTTAAAACATCGGGGTCGCGTTCTCCAATAAGCTGGTTGTCGAATAGCATATACTCAAGTCGCTTAATAGAAGATCGTATAAGCGTTGCCTGGTTTTGTTCTATTGATTTGGGAGGCACGGTCGCTTCTTTTACAGGAATGAGTGCGACTCCCACACTTGGCAAAACTTTACCTGTATTTTGCGCACCTGTACTGCTGGATGTATTGAGTACAGTGCCGGTAAGAGAGGTTGCTGCAGTTGTCAAATCGAATGTACTGCGGCCGGTTTTTGTTTTTCTTAATCTC
>JAEUVI010000429.1 GCA_016787105.1 Chitinophagaceae bacterium
TGCAAGTATTAAAAATATCAGCTTTCATGATGTACCATTTGAAACACCGGTGCCAATCATGTGGTGGCGTTCCGTGTATGCATCAACGAATGGTTTTGCTTATGAAAGTTTTATAGATGAACTGGCTGTAGAATCAAAAAAAGATCCGCTTCAGTTCAGGAGGGAGCATTTGAAAGATGAACGCTGCCAGCGATTGATAGACAAACTGGAAGAAGTATCAGGATGGAAAAAAAGAAAAAAGAATGAGGGTTTTGGTGTGGCGATTACAGAATGCTTTTCAAGTACAGTGGGTGAAATAGTGAAAGTATCAAAAGACGCCAATGGAAAAATAAAGATCGATCATGTATGGGTGGTAATGGATTGCGGATGGTATGTAAACCCCGATACGATACAGGCGCAGATCGAAGGCTCAATCACGATGGCATTGGGCGCTGCTACAATGCACGAAGTCACATTTAAGGATGGCCTGCCTCAGCAACCTAATTTTTATGATTATGCAATGCCGCGCATAAATGATATTCCACCAATTGATGTGTTCATCATGGATAATACTGCGGATGCAGGTGGAGTAGGAGAGCCTGGGTTGCCGCCATTTACACCTGCACTTACAAATGCTATTTTTGATTTAACAGGTAAGCGAATAAGAAAGCTGCCTTTTAATATGGCAGCAATTTGATAAAATATTTTCCTGAAAAACCGGTTGATTATTAATCAACCGGTTTTTTTTATCTTATTCCATATATAAAAGTGGTGTAATAAAACCCTCCGATATGTGGCCCTCCGGCAATTGAATAATAGTAATGATTGAATAAATTGCTTGCACCGACTTTAATTTTCGAATTGATTTTTGGAAAAGAATAATTTACCTGCAAGTCTACAGTAGCATAAGCGGGTACATCCGCATTTACCAGGAACGATAGCCATTTATATTTGCTCTGCCATCTGAATGTAATACCGGCGCCGAGGTTTTTAATTATACTTTCATTGGCTATCGAAATATTTGTCATCCATTCCGGTGTGTTGAATCCATCTTCAAGGCCATCTTCGTTTACTGATTTTTTCAATTTTGCATAGGACAGATTTCCTCTTGTTGTATATCCTTTAGCAAGCCTGTAAACCAGGCCCACACTAAACCCGTAGTTGTGTACAATTGTTTTTGAATTGGTATACATCCGGTAAGGACTTTGCTTTGTTTTATCGTACAGGTAATAAGGAATGCTATCAGTATTGCTGCTGTTTGGCACATTCATATTGGCCTGTGCAATAAACGCACGGTAATTATTAAAATATACATCTGCGTCAATAAATAATTTTCCATTAGCAACCACAGCTTTATAGCCAGCTTCAAAAGCATTGATGTGTTCAGGCTGTATATAGGAATAGGGGTTCTTTTTTAATAAGGCTTTATTCTTTTCTATTGCTTCATTTTTGGTTAAGCCGTTTTGGTTGATGTCAGTCAGTACTGCAGATTGAAATGATGTAATGGATGTTGCCAGCCAGGCATTTTCAAATATCCCGTTTGACATGACCGGCAGCCCGCCAACTCTTTTTACACCACCACTATTTATATTGGAATACGCTTCGAAAATAATCGGGTACCGGTAACCACTTTGAAATGAGAACCTGAAATTGTGCCTATAGTCGGGCGAGTAAACTGCTGTAAATCGCGGGTTGAACAATAATTTAAAATAATCATTCTTATCTGCTCTAAGGATGGCTCCTAACTTCAGTTTGTTAGTAAGCAATGTTTTTGTTACAGATATAAATCCACCTGTTTTACCATAGTGAATATTATCATATTCTTTTCCTTTAAGTGGATTTATAAAATAATTCCCATCGGGTTTTATAATGTATATCCTGTGATCAAATCCTGTAAGTATATCCAGCCCCGCATTCTTTTTTATTGCATACAGCCAGCTTTCTGTAAGGTTCCACTGTGCTTCAGCCTGCACAAAGCTTGCCTTTACACGCAAGGCTGCACCCCGATCCCAATTATTAATATCACTGAGCTTAGCCAGTGATTGATTAAATATAGCAGTACCCGGTTCAAATCTTCCGTTATCAGCAAATTGTCTTGCTTCATGATGGGCGGCTGCAACTGTTGCTCCAGATTGAAAGGCTGCGTTATAACCTGTTGTATAATCCTGGTACCATTGATTGTCCGGTTTGAAATCACGATCTATGTTTTCCGCCATGGATCGCAGGTTATATGATTTGCCAGTGTTCTCATTATTCACGTATATCCTTGCCTGCAATGATTTTGAGCTGTATTGCAGTGCATGCTGCTGCAAAAAATAATCCTGTAAGCGAAAACGGTTGGCCCTGTGATAAACATTATCCAGCATAACGAAATGAAAAGTGTACGATAGTGTTTGCTGATCTGAAAAGCGGTAATATATTCCCGCATCTCCTTTTATATTCTTTAATGAATAATCCAGTACATCCTTTTCTGCGTAGCCCGTTCTTGCCACTACATAATTTTTCCCCTGTAGTGAAATTGTTTTCCGGTTTGATGATTCATTACCATAAATATTGATTGGATCTGCACCCGGGTTATCGGCGCCAATGAGGTTGGTACTTTTATTCGCGGCAGCAT
>JAEUVI010000439.1 GCA_016787105.1 Chitinophagaceae bacterium
CGATAAAGTGAGTTGGAATTCAGAAGCAGGAATTGTTTCCGGAACAATTATTAAAATTCATACTAAGGATTTTAATTATAAAGGCTATATACACCACGCCACAAAAGAACAACCACAATACGAAATAAAAAGCAGTAAAACCGATCATATTGCTGCACATAAAGGAAGTGCATTGACTAAATTGTAGATACGGCTATTATGACTTTGTTGACTTTCAGGAAGAAGGAAGGGTGTCGAGTAAGAAAAAGGGGGGATGTAAGCTTTAAAGACAAAATAAAAAAAGCCTTCTTAATTTTCAGGTCTTTATCTATCAAAACCACTACACATCAGCGATCCTCTTCCTTTCGTCAAGCATTATAAACTGCCGAAATGAAAATTACGATATTCGTTGTATTCCAATTCTAAAACAATGCATCATGAAAATACAACGCATCGCAGCAGGTGTTACGGCCGTCAATTTAGTTTTAATGACTATCCTCCTGGCGCAGTTTCGCACGGTACATGCACAGCAGCAGTCACCAACTGCTTCGCCGGTACTGCGGGGTAGCGCTTTAGAAATAACCGATAGCCTTGGTAAAGTGCGTGCCAGTATTTCGATACAACCACCGGTAGTAATGAATGGAAGAAAATATCCTGAAACAGTATTGCTTCGGTTAACAAATGAACACGGAAAGCCGGTTGTAAAAATCAGTGCTGCTACAGATGGTGCGGGAATCAGCCTCGTGAATACAAGTGATGAGGGAGTGCTTATTCATGCGAATGATAAGGGTAGTGCTTTAAAAATTAAGCATAAAGGGAAAGAGCGGGTGCTGCAACCATAACTGCTGTTTTACTGTGCTTTCTCCCATTACCGGGGAAATAGTTCCTCAGAACTTTATAAAAGCATTAAATATCCAGGGCATAGAATTTTCGGTGGTAACTGTAAATTACAGTTATGCTAAGAAATGATAAGTTCGTAGCGGGTCTGTTTACCATTTACATGCTGGTATATGTATCGCTGTTGCAGGGAGAAGGCACAAGAGATTACGCATTTTTGATGCTGTTGTTTTCACCCTTACTTTTTGCTTGTATGCTGTTTGTGATATTGAAGTATGGCAAGTTTAGCGGTCAGGAGTTGGGTGATAATGAATTCGGATACCAGGATAAAACGAAGGATGAGTTGGATGTGTTTTAGTTTTTCAACACAAATTATCCTGCAGAGGGTATAGGAATAAGCAAACATAGCTATGGAAAAAACGGGAACAGAAAGTTCACAAACTCCCTGCTCCCGACTAATTAGTTTCGACTATTTACTACAGCCTGATATTAACTCCCGCCATCACATTTGTTCCCGCCATCGGGAAATAATAGTTTTCTGTAGTTAATTCACCGGCATAGATGTAACTGAATGTGTAACCATTCGGTTCATATTTTTTATTAAAAATATTATTAACCTGGAATACGAAGTTTACTTCTTTCAGAAATGCCTTTTGCAAAGTATACATGATGCGTGCATCCTGTACGTAGAAAGCATTAAGTTTCCGGTTTTCATTTTGTGTATTGTCAAGATATTGTTTGCTGGAATATTTGCTTAGTAAGCTTATTTCGAAATTTTTTACAGGAATAAAATTAATAGTAGCACCACCAACCACACCCGGTGAATAGGCGATATCAGGGGATGAGTAAATATTTGTTTTTTGCCCGCCATTGTCATAGTCATCAATGTATTCTGTAAAATCAACTACTTTGTTTCTGCTGAATGCAAGATTGGCAGCTATATTCATCCACTTTGATAGAATTGCATTTCCTTGCAATTCTATGCCTGCACGGTAACTTTTTGGAATATTAGTGCGTGTATATGCGCCTACATCATTTATTTTTCCGGTAAGCGCTAATTGATCTTTGTAATGCATGTAATAGAAGGTGGCGCTCCATTCAGCATTTTTTGTTTTTTTACCAATGCCCGCTTCTATATCATTTAACTTTTCAGGTTTTGGTTGTTGGTTAGTTCCTGCTTCAAAGTCATCACGGTTGGGTTCTTTGGCGCCGCGACTGTAAGAAACATATCCATTCCATCCATTGCGATAATAGCTCACGCCAACCTTTGGGTTGAAGAAACTATAATTATTATCGATTCTTAAAGAAGGATTGTTTCGAAAGCCGCCGAGATTATATTTTACATTCCGGTACTGAATATCATAAAATACATTCCAGTAATCGGCCAACTGTGTTTGTTGTTTGAAATAAATATTTACA
>JAEUVI010000482.1 GCA_016787105.1 Chitinophagaceae bacterium
TGCGTTTATGTCTGGCGGTTACAAGTATGATACAATTCAAACCGTAGGTGATGGCGGACAGAAAAATTCAACACGATCAAACATCGCAAAATATGTAGTGGGCCCAGGCAAAGCATACGGAGGTGAAACCGTATTAGGTATGAACAGCGGAATCAATACCATGATATTGCGTTATGCGGATATACTGCTTATTTATGCGGAGGCCATATTAGGAACTGAAGCGTCGACAACAGATGCTGCAGCGTTATCTGCAATAAACAAAGTAAGGGAAAGAGCCGGTTTGATACCACTTACTGTTGTTACGACTGATGCTATCATGCATGAAAGACGTGTTGAGTTCGCTTTTGAGGGAGATTACTGGTTTGATATACAAAGACAAGGGTTTGCAAAAGCAAAACAAATTATAGAAGCACAGAACAGGGGAACAGCAGATTATGAACAGCACGTGACATTCAGTGAGCAATATATGTATCTGCCAATACCTGCCGGTGAAATATTACAGGATCCCGAATTGTCAAAAGAACCTGTTACTTATTATTAATCTCATCACACAAACATATTTGTATGAAAAAAATATTTTTTCTGAATATAAAACTTACGGCATCGCTACTGATTGCAACAATGATTGCAGTGGTTTCGTGTACCAAAGATGATAATGACGGTAGTCCCGGAATAAAACCCGGCAATCCTGTTGCTAATGCCATTAACCCCGACTCAGCAGCTGGCGGTACTGTATTAACATTAACAGGAACAGGCCTTGGTGATATGCGCAGTATTGTATTCTCCACAGCAGAAGTCCCTGCGCAATTTCAATCAACGCTTAATACTGCAACAGCCATTGTATTTCGTGTGCCTGATACCGCTTATGGTGGTCAGCAGGAAATAATTTTTACAAACAGTGATGGTAAAATATTGAAAGTACCATTTAAGGTATTGGCATACCCAAATGTTACCACCGCTTTTCCATCCGATTTTCAGGATGGAACAGAAATCACGCTTACTGGTAATAACCTGGATGATGTATCTAAAGTTGTAATTGAAGGCACTACTGATGAAGCGCAAATCATTTCTCAAACCAAAAAGCAAATGCTGATAAAGATGCCTGCATCTTCAGCAAACAGGGGGTTTCTTCGCCTTACCAATCGTACGGGTGATAGGGTAACAACTCAGGAATTTGTTAACGTATCTAAAGCTGCTACTGTATTCAGTGATCAATTGGATAATGGATTCCAGGATTGGTCATGGGGCGGTACATTCAAACCTTCTGCAGATGCGCTCATCACAGGTGCCGCAAGTATGAAGGCGGCATATGATCCTGCAGGATCATGGGGTGGTATGCAATTGGGGGGCGGAAGCATTAATCTCAGTGGGTACAAATATTTTGCTTTCTGGGCAAAAGGTGCCGATGAAGATAAGAATGTACAATTCTGGCTCAACTGGGGCAATCAAAAAGTAATTACCATACCTGCAAATAAATGGACTTATTTCCGCTACGAACTGGCAATAGACTATCCAGGTGTGACCGCGGTTGATAATGTCACATTCCAGATTTTCGATGCAGGCAAGACGATTTATTTTGACAATATTCTTTTTAGTAAATAAGCTAACTAATAAAATATTGTATTCAACGATGCTTGGTTTGTTTCAATAAGCAAGAAGTCTAACAAGCAGCTTCTGACGGGCCGTGCTTTTCTAAGCCGGCCCCGTACAGGAGTGTCGCTGCTGTTATAAATCTTTGGTATAAGTACAATGAATGCGGATAATTTAATGTATCCGCATAAGCATGCTTTTCCGAATAACTTTATACTATTAACAAATAATGATTATGAAAATTAGTATCCCTGTAAGTATTGTAATTGCAGTAACCGGCATGGCCGGTTTTTCTGAGTGCAAAAAAAGTAGCGGGGGTATTGTAAACCCACCTGTTGATACTACGGTTGTAATCACACCACCCAATGATCCCGCATTGGCCTCAACAATTGGGTTCTTTGGAAATGACTGGACACCGAAAACTTTTACTGCGCCTGCTTATACTAATGCAGATAAGCCTACTTCAACAGCTAATGCGACTGTAACGGTTGATATGAGTAATGTGCGTACAAAAATTTCAAAATATTTATTTGGAAACAATTCGAATCTCTGGATGGGCCAAATAGTAGACCAGCCATCACTGATGAGTTACATAAAAGATCTTTCACCAAACATTATAAGAGCTCCTGCGGGAAGCGTGAGTGATGTATATTTTTTTAATAGTCAACCTAATCAAAAGCCTGCTGATGTACCGGATAGTTTATATGACACCAATGGAAATAAAATAGGGGCATTTTACTGGTCGGGAAAAAATACAGAAGGCTGGACTTTTGCATTGGATAATTATTATCAGTTATTGGCTCAAACAAACAGTACAGGGATTATTACCGTTAACTACGGCTATGCCCGATATGGCACATCTGCAGATCCTGTAGCAGCAGCGGCGCATCTTGCTGCTGACTGGGTACGCTATGATAATGGAAGAACAAAATTCTGGGAAATTGGAAATGAAAGTAACGGTGTTTGGGAATCCAGCTATAAAATTGATGTGACTAAAAACCAGGATGGCCAACCGGAAATTGTTACCGGGGAATTGTATGGAAATCATTTCAAGGTTTTTGTTGACTCCATGAAAGCCGCTGCGTTATCAATTGGTAAAACAATTTATATCGGCGCACAGTTATTGGATTCTGAGCCACAAGGCTGGCAAACAACTACGGATAAAACATGGAACCAGGGAGTATTGACACAGGCAGGCACGACTGCAGATTTTTTTATTGTTCACAATTACTTTACCGCCTGGCATACCAATGCAGGTACTGATGAAATAATCGCAACAGGATCGTCTATACCGACAAATGGAATGGCTTATTTAAAATCCCAGATGACGAAATATGGAGTGCCGGTTAAGCCTGTTGCTATGACTGAGTGGAATATAGAGTCAGAAGGGTCGAAACAAAAAGTTTCGAACATAAGTGGCTTGCATGCAGTAGTAGCTATTGCTGAGTTGATGAAAAATGAATTCGGACAAGCCAGCCGGTGGGATTTGGCAAATGGATGGTCTGATGGAAATGATCATGGATTATTTAATAGCGGCGACGAACCTGGTGCTGTAAAATGGAATCCACGTCCTGCATTTTACTATTTATATTATTTGCAGAAATATTTTGGAGATAAAATGGTTAGTGCGACGGTAAGCGGAGATAATTCAATAATCAGTTATGCTTCGTCATATACTTCCGGACAAAGTGGTATAGTAATAATAAATAAGGGCGCCGCAGCCAAGACAGTCGCTGTTACCATGAAAAATTTCCGGCCTGGAACAAATTTTTACTGGCATACACTGGCAGGAGGCGGTACAAGCGAATTTTCTGGTGCTGTAACCGTTAATAATATTGGCCCATCAGGGGCTACAGGAGGCCCGATAAATTATACCTCTATAAAAGCAAATGGAGCTACTATACAGGGAGGAATTACCGTTTCGGCGCCACCAAGATCGGCTATCTTTATTGCCGTAGAGAATAAAAAGTAGTATAAGCCAGGGAATTACAGGTCCAATTTCAGTTTGTGAACTACTTCACTTAACATTTTGATGCAATAACCATATGAGTTATCTTTGCCGCCCTAAATGCCGGGGTAGCTCAGCTGGTTAGAGCATCGGATTCATAACCCGAAGGTCGGCAGTTCAAGTCTGCTCTCCGGTACTGTTAAAAGACTTCATTTCGAAGTCTTTTTTCTTTTAAAAGGTTAGCTACATTAGATTCAAATCCCCCAGTGGACGGGCGACAAAAATATTTGAGATTAATATGATGTGCCTTTCATCTTAACAAAACTCATATTTTTCATCAAAATAAATTTTATTAAATACTTTTAGCCATCATATCAACCAACATGAAAAAAATCATCTTAGCTTCTATTTTTTTAACTACAATCGTTGCTTGTAAAAATAACCAGCAAACCTGCGTGCCTGCAGCGCCAGATCCAAAACTGCAATTTGTTGACTCGCTTGCCAAATCGCTCAAGTGGCCTGAAGAATTAAAGATCACAGGTTTTGCAGGACCCGCAATTACACCCAGCCCGGCATGTATTGCCGCAGCTGCTACAGGTGAAGTATATGTAGGAGTTGATATGATGGGGTCGCTTGGGAAAAAGCCAGGTCGTGGTATGGTTGTCCGTTTGGTTGATTGCAATAATGACGGTATAGTTGACAGCCATACAGAATATGCTGCTGTAGATAATCCGAGGGGAGTATTGCCAATGGGCGATAAATTATATGTGCTGCATACCGTGTTTAAGGATACACTTGCAACAGGAATGGATCTTGTTGTATTTGAAGATAAGGATCATGATGGTATTGCCGATGGACCCTCCAAACCATTAGTAGAACATATCAGCAACCCGGTTTACCTACAGGGTCGTGGCACGGATCACGCAACCAATGGTATACGAATGGGTATTGATGGATGGATATATATAGCAGTTGGTGATTTTGGTTTTCATGAAGCGATTGATCGTGATGGAAAAAAATTGACAATGCATGGCGGTGGCATAGTAAGGGTAAGACCTGACGGAAAGGAAATGGAAATTTTTTCACATGGTACCAGAAATATTTATGATGTAGCGATTGATCCTTTCATGAATATTTTTACACGCGATAATACGAATGATGGTGGTGGATGGAATATTCGTTTTTCACACCACATTCAATCTGCTGAATATGGTTATCCTGTGTTATTCAAACATTTCACCGAAGAAATAATTCCCGCGATGATTGATTTGGGTGGTGGTTCAGGTACCGGCTCTCTTTTTATGGACGATCCATCATGGCCTGAAAAATTTAATCATGTGCCAATGATGGCCGATTGGGGCAGGAGCGAAGTATATATCCATCGTGTTACTGCTTCGGGAGGAAGTTTTACACAAAAGGAAGAAAGCTTTTTGAAAATGCCGCAGGTAACTGACCTGGATGTTGATGGATCAGGAAGATTGTATGTTGCTGCATGGGATGGTGCCGGTTATGAAGGAGATTCGAGCAAAGGGTTTGTTGTGCGGGCTGTTCCGGCAAACTGGCAATACAAGCCATTCCCTGATTTAAAATCTGCATCTGTAGCAGAGCTGGTTACTTTACTGAAATCGGACGGAGCAGTTGCAAGATTGAATGCGCAACAGGAATTGCTTTCCAGAAATGCAAAAGATGTAACTGATGCTGTATGGCAAATAGTCACTGATAAGAATGTATCATTAGCCGGCCGTGTTGCAGCAATGTACACTTATGCACAGGCAGCAGGTAAGGATGGAATAAAAAATCTCGTTGAACTAAGCTCTGATGCAGCGATGAGCGAATTTGCACTGCGTGCATTGGCTGACAGAAAATCATTGGCGAACGATGTGCCGCTTGAGCCATTTATAAAAGCAATAAAAGATACATCTTCTGTCCGTGCTGAGGTGGAAGCTATAATTGGTCTTGGCAGGCTTGGTAAAATGGAAGCCGCAAAAGAATTGTTGCAGGTAAAAGTTCCTGCATCATTTGTTGCGCCACCAAAAGGTGTAGAAGGACCACATGCTACTCCAAATACTGCAATCGTGCCTGCGCATCTTGCCGTACGCGCCCTTGTACAATTAAATGCTGTAGATGCCTGCGTTGCTGCTATTAATACTAATGATTCAACAATTGCTTTGTGGGCTTTGCGCTATATGTATGATCAAAAAGCCGTAGACGGTTTGATTAATGCATACAATCAAGCACAGAGCCAAAATTTAAAGAATAATATCCTTACCACTCTTGGCCGCTTATACAATATGGAAACTCCTTATGATGGTTCTACATGGTGGAGTACGAGACCTGATGGGCATGGTCCATTTTATAAACCGACTAACTGGGAAGGTTCGGCGAAAATTAAATCCTTCTTAGAAGGAGAGTGGGCGAAATCAAATGCTGCCGGCAAACAATTCTTTGCTGATCTGAATGGAAAAATGAGAATGCATATCGCGGAGTTTGGTCCAGATGATAAGGCGGACAATA
>JAEUVI010000502.1 GCA_016787105.1 Chitinophagaceae bacterium
CTTGGTGATACCGGTGCGGATACAATTGAAAAGTCCAACAGGCTGCGAGAATTATGGCAATCAATCGCGCCATTGGTGAAGGAGAAAAAGTTAAAAGGGATTTTTATTGAAGTTTCTTTTCCTGATGAGCAGCCTGATAACTTATTATTCGGCCACCTTACACCGCGCCTGCTGATGAACGAAATGAAAGTACTGAACGAATTGAGCGGTAATTCCATTGCTGGTTTGCCTGTGGTTATTACACACATGAAACCAGTGAATAATAATATTGAGAAAATAACCACCCAATTAAAGAAAAGCAATCTCCTGAAATTAAAATTGCTCTTTCCTGAGCAGGGAAAAAAGTTGCTCCTCTAAATGCTATTTCAATCAAACAACCCTTTCTGTTTGGGTTTTATCAGCGTGGTCTGATCAATAAACTTAGGTTTTATCAGGTTCAGTCCACAAGCTATATTCATTTTATCAACCAGTTCTACTGTAAGTTCGGGCGATGTAGCTTCATCATGCATATGCATGAAAAAGAAAAGTTGCTCCATTCCATTATCCAGCCAGTATTTCATTCTTTCAATCCACACATCAATTCTTGTATGATCGGTATGATGGAGACTATTTCCTACATACCGGATAAATGCCCTGGGAATGGTAAGGTGCATGTGTGCACAATCTCTTCTACCGGCAGTATCAGTTATCACAGCACCCATGTTATGATCCCGAAGAAACGTAAACATATCATTCCGCTCCTTTTCTTTTGCAAACCAATCCGGGTGACGAACTTCCAGGAAGAATTGCAAATCCTTTGGCAACGAAGCGAGATAAGTAAATAATTCTGTTTTTCTTTTCGGAGAAAATGTATCACTCACCTGCACAAATACAGGCCCTAGATGTTCTTTGAAAGCTGCAATTCCCCTGAAGAATTCATTGGTGATAAATTCCTTTCCTTTTATAAGGCTTCCATAATGCGTGATGCCATTATAAAGTTTCGGACAAAAAAGAAAATCTTTTCCTTTTGCTTTATCCGCCCATTTGCCAATTCCGGTTTCACCATAAATTTTATAATGCGTAGCATTCAGTTCAATGCAATTGTAATGTGCTACATAATGCTGAAGAAAATCTCTCTCCTTTGTTTTGGGAGGATATATCTTTCCGACCCATTCTTCCCTGCCCCATTTGGCGCAGCCGATGTATACTTTAGCTTGTTTATTCTTTATCCCGCTTAATATCCCCTTATTCCAGGAAGGCTCTTCCGGTAAGCTGAAATCAATATTATCCAATTCCTCTACCGGAACACGGCCAAACTCCATACTTCGGTTTTATTATTAATGCTGATTGAGAAGAAACATGAATCACTAAAATTATTCCGCACAGTTTACTTTTACAAAGGGGTGCGTGTCATCAAATTTTAGCGATGCCGGATCAGTAAATATCATCGTATCATTCCTGATTTTCATTTCACCCATTGCAGGCCACAATTGTCCGTTACTTATTTTCCACAAGACCTGTCTTACAGACATCACTCCCTCTGACTTAAAGTAATACCAACCCGATAATACATCATTACTCAAATCCCCTTTAAACATACCGTCGTTCCGATCTTTTTCAAAGATCTTATACACCAGATCACCGGTAAGGCTGTCACTAGCTAATTTAATATGCAATGAAGAAGTATCGCGTTCATATATCTGCGAATAGCACCCGGCCAGAGATTCCCTTGTAACAGGAACTGTAACAGCCTGGCTGCTATCTGCCCCGGGATTGTCTGAAGCGCTTGAATCACCGGCATTGTTGCAGGCTGTAGAAGATAAAGCGATAAAAAGTAAAAGTTTATGAATTTTGTGCATAGCTTTTTTTATTAATCAAGCAATAGTTATGCTAAAAATTATTTGCCCGCATTATCTGATTGCTGCATGAATGCAGCAGGTGGCGCCATACCTTCTATTAGTGTCTTCTTTCCATATTCACTGATGAGTTCAGCTACCAGTGCTGTCCATCCTGTTTGGTGGCTCGCACCCAGTCCTCTTCCGTTATCTCCATGAAAATATTCGTAAAATAAAACAAGATGCTCATTGCCGGGGCGCTGATAAAACCAATTCTGATCGCCAAACAATCTCCGTTTACCTTCTTCATCTTTTTCAAACAGGCTTATCACACGCTTAGTCAGTTCTTCGGCTACAGCTTCCAGGTTCATTTTATTACCGGAGCCTGTGGGGCATTCTATCAATAAATTGTCCTTATAAAATTTTCCGAATTTTTTTATTGATTGTATAATCAGAAAATTGATCGGCATCCACACCGGACCACGCCAGTTACTGTTTCCGCCAAACATATCGGAAGTAGAATCTCCCGGATCATACCGTATCGTATAAATGTTACCATCTACTTTTACTGAGTATGGATTTTTATCGTGGTACTTTGACAGGGCACGTATACCACCATCAGATAAAAAACCTTCTTCATCCAGTAATCGTTGCAGCAGGTATACTAATTTTTCCCGGGGCACGAGCGATAATAAGATTTCATCATTATCACTTAACTCTTCATTAGGCCAGAATTTTTTATTCTTCTTACGGTAATTTTCAAACCAATCCATCCGCTTCTTGAAATCCTTCAGTTTTGCCAGCACACTTCTTTCTATTTTTGATACTGCGAATAAGGACGTTAACCCAACAATGGATTGTATTCTCAATGGCAGCGGATCAGAATCCTTTACACACAACACATCATAATAAAATTTATCTTCTTCATTCCACAAACCATGTTCGTTCAACGATTCGGCTATCAATACAAAATGTTCGAAAAATTTTGTTGCAGTATCTTCAAACGATTCATCATACATGGCTATCTCAAGGGCCATATCCAGCATATTCAATGCATACATTCCCATCCAGCTTGTACCATCAGCCTGCTCCAGTTGCATTTCACCAGGAAAGTGTGAGCTTCTATTAAACACACCAATATTATCAAGGCCAAGAAATCCTCCTTCAAAAATGTTGTTGCCATTTACATCTTTCCTGTTTATCCACCAGGTAAAGTTTATCAGCAGTTTTTGAAATACTTTTTTCAGAAAAGAAACATCGCCCACACCAGTTTGTTTTTTTTCTATGTTGTAGGTCTGCATAGCGGACCACGCATGTACGGGAGGGTTTACATCGCCGAAGTTCCATTCGTATGCGGGCAGTTGTCCATCAGGTTTCATATACCACTCCCGCATTATCAGTAACAACTGGTGCTTTGCAAAAGTAGGATCGGCAACTGCCATAGATATACATTGAAAAGCCAGGTCCCATGCTGCATACCAGGGGTACTCCCATTTATCCGGCATTGAAATAATATCCTGGTTTTTTAAATGTTTCCAGTCACTATCGCGGCCATATTTTTTTCCATCATTCACAGGAGTGATTCCATCAGAAGTAGTAAGCCATGTTTCTACATCAAAATGATAATATTGTTTGCTCCACAATAAACCCGCCAATGCCTGGCGCTGCACCTTCGCCATATCCTCACTCATTCC
>JAEUVI010000517.1 GCA_016787105.1 Chitinophagaceae bacterium
CCGCCCCTTCTTCCGAATGCTTTCGGAATCTTCGACAAGGAGGGGATACTTTTATCTTTTCATAGTTTATGCTATTACTTCTCTCTGTGCCTTCGTGCCTCGTTGCCTTTTTGCCTCACTGCCTCTTTCTTCCACCTTATCCTTATACGCCAACTGAACCTTTCTGCTCACCGTATCGTTCCACTCTTTCTTGAATTTTACATCATCCAAACTTTCCCAACCAATTACTTCTGCAGCCGTACCACAGAAAAATGCTGCATCCGCTGTTTTCAATTCTTCCACCCTGAATGATTTCTCCTCCACTTCAATTCCCAGTTCATCACATATTTCTAAAACTGTCGCTCTTGTTATACCCGGCAGTATATTCCCGAGCGGCGGCGTAAACAGTTTACCGTTTCTTTCATAAAACATATTCGCGCCAGGACCTTCTGCAACACAACCATTCATATCCGTTAGTAATGCTTCGTCGTAGCCTTCATCTTTCGCTTCCTGGCTCGCCAATATTGAATTCACATAATGACCAGTCGCCTTTGCTTCAATCTTAAATCCTTTGGGATTAGGACGCTGAAAAGAAGAAGTCATTATACGTAACAACTTATCACCAAGAAATGGTGCCATCTCCCATGCTTCGATTACGATAAATGATTCCGTATTTTTTGCGAAGCTCATGTTTGCCGGTGCATACACAACAGGGCGGATATAAGCATCCTGCAGGTTATTTCTTTTTAATACCTCGTAGGTCGTATCAATCAATTCATCCACAGAATAAGTATAAGGCATATTCAATGCCACAGCAGAATTTTTCAACCGTTCATAATGTTCGACAGCTTTGAAAATTTTTGTTTCGCCACTCACTGTCTTATACGAACGGATTCCTTCAAACACTGCATAGCCATAATGCAGCGACTGACTGTAAAAATCCATTTTCGCCTCAGAAGCTTTTACAAACTCCCTATTGAGATAGATAACAGTCTTTTCATTATAATACGTAGCCATAAAGCCCCTCCAAACCTCCCCCAAGGGGAGGATTTAAGTCGTTTTAAACAAATAAGTCATTTCACATTCGCGGCCTCTTCGAAAGCCCCTCCTTTAGAGGAGTTTGGGGAGGCCAAAAAAAACCCGCCTTTTTGGAGGCGGGTTGTTAGTATCTTAAGTTATTAGTATCGCTATATACAACTTGCGCCTCCGTTTAAAGCAGGAATAATAATCACGACCACCACGACTATGGCTGCAAGAAGAGTGATTGTATTATTACTACTTTTCAATATTGAGTATTTGTTGTACTGCGAATATACACCCGCCAGGTAAATAAACAAAGAACTTTTGCCTCCTCCCCACCTCCTCTAAAGGCGGAGGCCACCATTTCACAAACCCAACTTTTCGAAATCACATTATCAAAAGGCAACTTCGCTTTTGTAGGCTGGGCGTTGTCAAGCCCCGCCTTCGAAAGGTTTTGGGAGGCTTATATTATCGTCGACTTCCTTAACTCAATATTTTCCATTTTCACCGACCCCGGAATTTTTCCTGATACATAATCAGTAATCAATTCACCTATGGTAGAAGTGAAATAGAAATTTACCGGGTCAATATCTTTTGTTACAAATCCATTCTGTAATGTCCAATTCACCGCCTCACGGATAAGCCCGGCTTCTTCTTTCATATTAAAATGCTCCAACAGCATCGCCGATGATAAAATAGAGCCTAATGGATTTGCTATATCTTTTCCTGCCGCTTGCGGATAAGACCCATGAATGGGTTCAAACAACGCTGAACCAACACCGATAGACGCGGAAGGAAGCAATCCAATGGAGCCACTGATAACACTTGCCTCATCGCTGATAATATCACCAAACATATTTTCCGTGAGTATTACATCAAACTGTTTGGGATTGATAATAATCTGCATAGCCGCATTATCCACAAACATATACTCCACTTTCACTTCATTATACTGAGTAGATAAACCCTGTACTACTTTTCTCCACAGCCTTGATGTTTCCAATACATTCGCTTTATCTACCAGGGTAAGTTTCTTTTTCCTTGTTTGTGCATATTGAAAAGCGAGGTGGGCAATGCGTTCTATTTCTTCGCGGCTGTACACACAATTGTCTGATGCATGGTTGCCATCTTCACTTAAATTCTTTTCACCGAAATAAATACCGCCTGTCAACTCACGGAATATGACAAAATCAACTCCTTCTATATTCTTTGCTTTTAAAGGAGAAAGATGTTGCAGCGAAGGATAAGCATTTACCGGGCGGATATTCGCGTATAACTGCAATGACTTGCGCAGTTTCAGCAAACCCTGTTCCGGCCTTACCTTGGCAGCAGGATCGTTATCGTATTTAGGATCACCGATAGCACCAAATAAAATGCCATCGCTATTGAGGCAGATGGCAATTGTTTCGTCCGGCAAAGGATTACCGGTTCTGTCAATAGCATCAGCACCCATTAAACAATAAGTATAATCAAACTCATGTCCATACGCATCCGCTATCGCGTTTAATACACGCACTGATTGTCGTGTTACTTCAGGGCCAATCCCATCTCCCTCTAATACTGCAATGTTTTTTTTCATAAATCGCCTGTTATTCTTTCTTTCGGGTCTAGATTATTATCCTGGCTTATCGTATGGTTTTATTTTTTTGTTCTTATTCGAATTTTAGCTTGTCTTCCTCATTTCCTAACAACTTCGATTAATCTCAAAAGCCCTGGTTAAAAAAGAAGCGTGGCGTGAAAACACCACGCTTAACCAAAAACTATCCACTTAAGAGAAAAATTGCTACTAAACAACCGTTTCCGGCTGGTAGCTTTTTGCGAGTACATGCAGGTCGTCATCAAGCACTTCCTTTTTTTTGTCAGCTACTTTTAAAAACTGACCATACAGTACGTCAATATCGTTTCTGTTAAATTCATAACCCAGTTTCTGAAAACGGTGTGCCAGTGCGCTACGGCCACTCCTTGCCGTTAGCACAATCTTTGACCCTCCCGCTCCTACCTCTTCCGGTGTCATGATTTCATATGTTGTTGATTCTTTCAAAAAGCCATCCTGGTGAATTCCCGAAGAATGCGCAAATGCATTACTTCCAACCACTGCTTTATTTGGTTGTACAGGCATCCGCATTGTATCAGATACCAATTGACTTACAGGATTAAGCTTTTGCGTTTGTATATCCGTGTAAAGATTAAGACTGGATGCATGCTGTTTGATAATCATCACTACTTCTTCCAGCGAGGTATTACCAGCTCTTTCACCAATACCGTTTATTGTACATTCTATCTGTCTTGCCCCTGCAATAGCACCTGCAATAGAATTTGCAGTAGATAATCCTAAATCATTATGACAATGACAGGAAATTATCGCTTTATCAATATTGGCAACATTATTCTTTAAATAAGCTATTTTTTCTCCGTACTGGTGAGGTAAACAATAGCCCGTTGTATCAGGAATATTTACCACTGTAGCTCCCGCACGTATTACAGTTTCAATCAGCTTTGCAAGAAAAGGCAAGTCTGCACGACCCGCATCTTCAGCAAAAAACTCAACATCCGGAACAAGGTTCCTGGCAAATTTTGTAGCCTTTGCCGCTCTTTCAATTATATCTTCTCTTGTGGTGTTGAATTTATGCTTGATATGTATATCAGACGAACCAATACCTGTATGAATGCGCGGACGTTTTGCTGATTTTAATGCTTCGGCTGCTACTTCAATATCTTTTTGTACCGCACGTGTAAGACCGCAAACAGTAGCTTTTGTAACTACTTCCGAAATTTTTGCAACTGATTCAAAATCTCCTGGCGATGAAATGGGAAAGCCCGCTTCAATAATATCAACACCCAAATCTTCGAGTGCGAGTGCTAGTTGGATTTTCTCTTTTGTATTCAGCTTACATCCGGGTACCTGTTCGCCATCCCGAAGGGTAGTATCGAAAATGTAAATCTTTTCGGAGGCCATAAATGAAAAATTTTAATTTGTTTGTATCGGCTGCCTATTTTTGTATCGCTTGCTGTAACAAAGTGATAAACAGCCTATTTTCGAAAATATTCATTAAAAAGGGCTGGCCGAAACCAAAACCAAGCCCGATTTACGTCACTTAAAGGGGTTCAAAACCGGAGAAACCCAATACAGTAAAGGGTTTCAACCATTTTTAATTACGATGCCTAACCGCTCCACAGATGCCCTGTTCCAGCTAATAAAATCGCTGGGAAAGTCCGAAAAACGGAATTTTAAG
>JAEUVI010000546.1 GCA_016787105.1 Chitinophagaceae bacterium
CGCGAATGAAAAAGGCATTCATAGAGTTGATTCGTTAGCTCTTTTTGCAAGGGAAGGCTAAAGTTGCTCTTACATTTATTGCGATTCGACAATTTTTCCTGGAGGATTAAAATGGCCAAAGACTTACCTTCATCAGTACAAGGCGGACTTTTTTTGATAAACAACCAACAGTAATAGACATTTTCACCCGGACGAATAATTATACCATTTGGTCTTTAAGAAGGATATTGTTTCAAATAAAGGCTTTTAATCCCCTCCTTGTCGAAGATTCCGAAAGCATTCGGAAGAGGGGGTGGTAGAATCTACGAATAAGGAATTAATGAAGGGGTGGGTAAAAAAGATATATAGTTTTAATGTCCAAACAGTATCAGAGAAGAGAAATTGGAGACTGTACACAATAAAACATCTTAAATTGTCAAATAGAAATGTTTGAATTAAATAGCCAATCTTACATCAACTAATCATCATACAACAATTAATATCAAATGAAAAAAATTGTTTTCTCAGTTGCTTTATCCTGTTATTGCTTGTTTGGCTTAACGCAACAAAATTCACAGGATAAAAAACAACGTCCTAATATCATTCTTTTTTTGGTGGATGATATGGGATGGATGGATACTTCCGTTCCTTTTGGCGATAGCATATATCCATTGAATAAACAATTTCATACGCCGGGCATGGAGCGGCTGGCAAAAGAAGGAATGAAATTTACTAATGCATACGCCACACCCGTTTGTACCCCTACAAGGGTAAGCCTGCTTACAGGTATGAATGCAGCACATCATGGCATTACTAACTGGACATCACCCATAAAAAATACCAACACAGATAATGATGACGAACAGTTTTTACCTGCCAACTGGAATTACCAGGGTTTGTCGCCTGTAGCCGGTATTGCAAACACAGCGTATGCAACTCCGTTACCACAGTTACTGAAAGAAAACGGTTATTTTACTATTCATGTAGGCAAAGCACATTGGGGGCCTGCAGGCACACCCGGCGCCAGCCCTTACAATATGGGCTTTATGGTAAATATTTCCGGAAATTCTATTGGTCATCCGCAGAGTTATTTGGGCGAAGAAAATTATGGAAACATACCCGGCAAAACAAGTGCGAATGCAGTGCCCGATTTGCAGGAGTATTATGGAACAGACACATTTTTAACCGAAGCATTAACGCTTGAAGCTAAAAAAGCAATGAGCGGTCCGATAAAAAACAGGCAGCCATTTTATTTAAACATGGCGCATTATGCGGTGCATCTTCCTTTATATGCCGACAAACGTTTCTTTCAAAAATATATTGATGCAGGACTGGATAGCACTGAAGCAAAATATGCATCGCTTGTTGAAGGCATGGATAAAAGCCTGGGTGATATAATGGATTTTCTGAAGCAAAACAACGTTGATAAAAATACCATCATCATTTTTATGAGTGACAATGGGGGATTGGCATTAGCCCCGCCAAGAGGAGGAAAACCCAATACACAAAATCTTCCATTAAAAGCAGGTAAGGGTTCTATGTATGAAGGCGGTATTCATGAACCGATGATTGTAAAATGGAATGCTTTGGTTAAACCGGCATCGGTGTGTAGCAGCCCTGTGATTATTGAAGACTTTTTTCCAACCATTTTAGAAATGGCGGGTATTAAAAATTATAAAACAATACAACAGGTGGATGGAAAAAGTTTTGTGCCGCTTTTAAAAAATCCTTTGTCAGAAACGAAAGAAAGAATATTTACCTGGCATTTTCCCAACAAATGGATACCAGGTGATGGTCCGGGTATTAATTACAGGTCGGCCATTCGTAAGGGAGATTGGAAGCTTATTTACAATATGCGCAATGGAAGTAAAGAATTATATAACCTGAAAAATGATTTAAGAGAGTTAAATGACCTTGCATCGCAATATCCTGCTAAAGTAAAAGAACTGTCTTTTTTACTTACACAGCAATTACGAAAATGGCAATCGCCAATGCCTTTGTTAAAGAGTACCGGAAAGCCTGTGTCAATGCCAGATGAATTATAGAGAAGCAAACTTCAAAATTTGCCGTATTCTACCTTTAGATACAAGGTCGAAAAGATTGCCTGAAAGATTTTCGCACTCGTTTGTGTACATAATTATTTCAATTTTGAAATAACTTTAAGCGCAACACTTCATTACTTAAATTGCTGCGCACATGAAAAGAAAAACGGGAGTTGATTTTTGGAGTAAACTATTTTTAGTTGCTATTGCTTCTATAGGGTATATAACAGTTTACTCGCAACAGCAAAAAAATGCCGCTCAGCAAAAGCCCAATGTCATCTTCATCTATGCCGATGACCTTGGGTATGGAGACCTGAGTTGCTATGGTGCCACAAAAATTAAAACACCCAACCTTGATAAACTGGCCGCTCAGGGCATTCGTTTTACCAATGGACATTGCACTTCTTCAACCTGCACACCATCCCGCTACGCATTGATGACAGGCCAATATCCGTGGCGTAAAAGCGGAACTGGAGTATTACCGGGTGATGCAGCTTTAATTATTCCAACTGATAAAACAACGTTGCCAAAAATTTTTAAAAATGCAGGCTATACCACAGGTATTGTTGGTAAATGGCATTTAGGATTGGGCAATGAAGTGGCGAAGAGTTGGAATGGAGTAATAAAACCCGGTCCTAACGAAGTGGGGTTTGATTACTCTTTTATTTTTCCTGCCACTGCTGATCGTGTGCCAACTGTGTTTATCGAAAATCATATTGTTGTGGCTTTGGATACTGCTGATCCGATTGCCGTAGATTATAAGCAAAAAATTGGAAACGAACCGACGGGTAAAGAAAACCCTGAATTACTGAAGTTAAAGGCAACTCCGGGCCACGGGCACGAGAATACTATCGTAAATGGTATTGGCCGAATTGGTTTTATGACCGGTGGAAAAATTGCAAGGTGGACTGACGAAGAAATGCCACTTACATTTTTACAAAAAGCAAAAGAATACATTGAATTCAATAAAAAACCCCCATTCTTTCTTTATTATGCGCTTACCGAACCACATGTGCCACGTATGCCATCAACTATTTTTAAAGGCAAAAGTGGCCTGGGGCTAAGAGGCGATGCCATTCTGCAACTCGATTGGGCTGTTGGAGAAATAATGAAACAGGTGAAAGCAGCGGGTATAGAAAAAAATACAATCATCATTTTTAGCAGTGACAATGGGCCTGTGCTGGATGATGGGTATTTGGATGGAGCCGTTACTCAACTAAATGGGCACACACCCTGGGGGCCATTACGTGGTGGCAAATACAGTGTTTTGGAAGCCGGCACAAGAGTACCATTTATTGTTAACTGGCCAGGTAAGCTGCAATCCAAAGTCTCTGATGCGATGATCAGTCAAATTGATTTTATTGCATCATTTGCAAAAATGTTTAATCAAGAAGTTCCGGCAAGTGAAGCATTCGACAGCGAAAATATTTTGGATGCCCTGCTGGGCAAAACAAATAAAGGAAGGACTGTGCTGGTAGAGCATAGCAGTGGCCTGGCTATAATTAAAGATGGCTGGAAATATATTGAGCCAAACAATGGCCCGGCTAATACAAATCCAAAACTAACCAATATTGAAACCGGTAATTTACCTACCCCACAATTGTATAATTTGAAAGATGATATTGGTGAAAAAAATAACCTTGCAGAAAAATACCCGGAAATAATAAAAGAGCTCCAGGATTTACTTCAGCAAATTAAAACGAAAAAGACCGGTGAAAAATAAATTATCATTTTGATTGGAGGAAGGAAAAATATAACTCTTATAAGTATTTTAGTTTTTGTAATTGCGGGAAGTTTTCTTGTGCAGCAATGCACGCCAAAGGACAAAAATGAAAATCATCCCGGTTCAGAAAATGCATTTACAGGTGATAATGCATGTCAGTCCTGCCACAAAACTGAATACAACCACTGGCTGTCGTCCGACCATTTTAAAGCAATACAGCCGGCAAATGATTCCACCATGCCTGCAGGTTTTAATAACCAAACCTTTACTGCTGATGGAATTACCAGCAGGTTCTTTAAAAAAGATGGAAAGTATTTCATCAATACGCAGGGCGAAGATGGAGCCAATCATGATTACCAGGTAAAATATACATTTGGTTATTATCCTTTGCAGCAATACCTGGTTGAATTTCCCAATGGAAAAATGCAGGTAACAAGGCAAAGCTGGGATAGTAAAAACAAAAAATGGTTTCATCAATATGCCGGGCAAAAAATTCCTTCGCACGACTGGTTGCACTGGACAGGCAATGCACAAAACTGGAACACAATGTGTGCCCGCTGCCACAGCACTAACCTTCAAAAAAATTACGACTTCGCTTCTGATAGTTATCATACAATGCACAGTGTACTTACAGTAAGTTGCGAAAGTTGCCATGGCCCCGGTAAAAAGCATATTGAGTATATCAACAGTTCAGAATATAAAGACGGAGAAAAAACTACCGACTCTTTTTTATTGCTTACACGTAATGCTGATCAAATAACACAAATTAATACCTGTGCCCCCTGCCACATGCGTGCAGGGGAAATTTCAAATAACTTTATTCACAGCAACGAACTGATGGATAATTATATTCCTGAAATTCCTTCCACAGATTTTTATTATGCCGACGGGCAAATGCGTGACGAAGATTATACTTACGTTTCTTTTTTACAAAGCAAAATGTACCGTCAAGGTGTAAAATGTTCTAACTGTCATAATGCTCATTCAGAAAAAAATGTATTTACCGGTAACCAGCTTTGTTTGCAATGCCATGCAAAAAAATATGATGATTTCTCTCACACATTTCATGCGGTAAATACAGAAGCAAGCTTGTGCAAAAGCTGTCACATGCCGGGTACGGTTTATATGGGTAATGATCTGCGGCATGATCATGCTTTGCGTGTGCCCCGTCCTGATCTTTCAGTACTATATGGTACTCCCAATGCCTGTAATAAATGCCATTCAAATAAGCCGGCATCATGGGCTGCTGAAGCAGTAAAGAAATGGTATGGGCCAAAACGGGCCTATCATTTTTCAGAAGATTTAATTCCTGCCAGCAAAGAAAATGCGGCAACGGAAGGCCATGTGCTTCGCTTAATGAGTGATACTGCAACCCCGGCCATTATCAAAGCAACGGCATTGTATTATTTAAAAAATATTACAACACAAAGCAGTTTAGAAATTCTGTTGAAAGGCTTACAGGATAATGATGCACAAGTGCGGTACAGGGCTTTGAGAAGCCTTTCCAATTTCAGTGCTGATGCATGGTTGAATGCTGTGTTACCATTACTGAGTGATAAAGTGAGGGCTGTAAGAATTGCCACTGCTGATTTAATGATTACTTTGCCGGCTGCACAAATTCCTTCCGCTTATCAAAACAGTTTTGCTGCTGCTAAAAATGAACTGCAGAATTATGTATTGTATCAAACCGATTTTGCTTCGGGCAGTTTACTGGCGGGTGATTATTATCTAAAACAAAATGACTACGTCACTGCTGAGCAATATTACGTGCGTGCCCTTAAGAAAGATTCTGCCATGAATGAGGCCCGCTTAAATCTTTCGGTAGTTTATAATTTAAGTGGCAAAAACAACGAGGCTTTAAAAGTTTTGCAACAGGCATTAAAGACCGATCCCAGGAACGATCGTATTTATTATAACCTTGCATTGCTGTACAATGAAATGAATGATAAAGCAAGCGCAGAAGAGAGCCTGAAAAAAGCAATTGCCATTCATACACAGAACCCGAGAGTATATTATAATTATGGATTGCTGCTGCAGCAAAAAGGAAAAATAAATGAAGCCATTGTTCAAATGCAGAAAGCCATTCAGCTTTCTCCCGGCGATGCTGAATTAAATTATGCTTTGTGCTGGCTGTATGTACAGGGTAATCAACTTGAAAAAGCCAGGAAGGCAGGACTTAAACTGAAACAATTAAATACAAACAATCCTGAGTATGAAAAATTGATTCAACAACTTGGATTATAAAATTAGCTCAATGAAAATAAAACATCTCGTATACGTAGCATTCTCAATAATGACCTGCAATTGTTATAGTCAGTCACTGACTAATAAAATGCTGATTCCGTTGGGTGGTAATTCCTGGGTTACTGTAAAAGCAAAAAACGGAAAGGAAGAAGTAACAAACAAAGGATGGAAAAATTGGGAGCATAGTGATGTTGTGTGGAGTACTTACATAAAAATTAATACTCCCGGTGTATTAAAAGTTTCAGTGGCGCTTGCTGTACCGGAAGGAAAAAGTAAAATAGCCTGCAGCATCGAAAGGGAGAGTAAGATTATAACAGTTGCTGGAAAAGGTAAAAAGGAATATGCGGTTGGGGAATGGAAAATAGCAAAAGCTGGTTATGTTAAAATAGATATGAAGGGCATTGCTAAGACAGGAAAAGTTTTTGCTGATGTTAGCGAATTACCTGTTGAAGGCACAGCAGTAAATGAACAAACTGCTTTTGTAAAAAACAATGATGACAATTATTTTTATTGGGGCCGCCGCGGCCCTTCTGTTCATCTCAACTATGATATTTCAGAAGCAGGTGATGATATTGAATGGTTTTATAATGAAATAACAGTGCCGGTCGGTAGCGATCCCATCGGTTCTTATTTTATGACCAATGGATTTGGCGAAGGCTATTTTGGCATACAGGTAAACTCACCGACTGAACGACGCATCTTGTTTTCTGTATGGAGTCCTTTCAATACAGATGATCCAAAAGAAATTCCTGCCGATAAAAAAATACTGATGTTAAAAAAAGGAAAGGGCGTACATACAGGTGAGTTTGGTAACGAAGGCTCGGGCGGTCAGAGTTACCTGAAGTATAATTGGAAGGCAGGTGAAACATATAAATTTTTACTAAGGGCTGAGCCGGTCGGGAATAATTATACAAACTACACTGCATACTTTTATGCAGTTGAAGAAAAGCAATGGCTATTGATTGCATGTTTTAGTCGCCCCGCTACACATACTTATCTTACGCACTTACATTCTTTTCTTGAAAATTTTGATCCTTTAACTGGTTATATCAGTCGCAAAGCGTGGTATCATAATCAATGGGTAAAAACAAAGGCCGGGGAATGGAAGGCAATAACTAAAATGCTATTTACAGGAGACGCTACAGCAGGTAAAGGATACAGGCTTGATTATGCAGGTGGCGCCGAAGGCGATAAGTTTTATTTGCGTAATTGCGGATTCTTTAATGATAACACAGTTCTAAAAACAAAATTTTCACATACAACTCCGGCTAAAATGCCTGAGATAAATTTTTCAGATCTTCAGTAAAATCAGCATGACAAAATAAATGAAATACTTATTTTTTTCAACACTGATTGTTATTGTGGTAT
>JAEUVI010000007.1 GCA_016787105.1 Chitinophagaceae bacterium
TGAAGAGTGTATGAAAAAAGATATAGCTGGTAAACCTATAGACGAGTTGATTGATAATCTGCCTTACGATGCAGCATTAACTGTGAGTAAAGCAGATGTTTTTGATAAAGATGCAAATGGCCTTGCTATCCGCTATTCGCTGATGCGTAAATTTTCAACCCTTTACCCGGATAAAATATTGTCGAGGCTTAATGAGGATTCAAACTATCCTTTTGCGGACAGTTTGATTAAAGTGGCTGCATATAAAAATCCCGGGCAACTGTACGATTTTGCGGCAGCATCGAATAAACTGGGTTTTGCCATCCGCAAAATAAATGATCCACTTATAAGCGCTGTATCACGGATGGCTACAAATAGCAGTGGCCGTTTATATTTTCCTTTTTTAGATGATATTATAAAAGGACAGATCAGTTTTGCTGATATTGACAACGCAAAAACTGACGAAATAAAATATTACAAACTACTGGTGAAAACACACCTGTCGTATGTAAAAAGGGCTATCAATAAAGACACAGCAGATGGTACTGCGGCGCTGGAAGATATGCTTGCGCGCAAAGCAGAAGACGTATTTGTAAATACAATAAATGGCTTGCACGAAAATCCCAACCCGGCTATACGTTTTAAGGTATTACAACCGCTTACTGCAGAAGAATTGTACTATCTCGCTGTAACTACTGATGGAATTATTTATACATCCAGTTTCGTAAGTGGTGTATACCCGATGATGATGAGCCGTTGTGATAAGCGGGCCGATTCACTGCTAATGCGGTTGAATTTTGATAAATACCGAAAGTTTATCAAAATGTGCGCAGCGTATAATACATTGAGCGATTTCCTTTCCGCATTTCCAAATACAGATGATGCAAAAAAACTGATGCAGGCCTTTGTTTCCAATCTTGAAAAATCAAAAGGCCTCGAAGATGGAGTGGATGTTGCAGATTCGTATGCCAGTGTATCGGAAACAAATAAACATGTAGCGGAAGAAATGCTGGCGAATGTAAAATATAATTACCTGCGCAATCTTTCTCAAAACAATAAGCGGGGAATGGTTATTTACAACCTCCTTGACAAACTTTTTTTATCAGCTGATACTACGAAGAATATTGATTTGTCAAAAGAACTGGGTATTCCGCCTATCTATAATGTATCATATGGTTCACTTGCTGATGATAGTGGTCGTGTAGTACAACAGGTGTTTTTTTATGGGGATAAAGATAAAGATGGCCAGATGTCTTATGCGAACTTTCTCGGTCTTTTCCGGAATAAAAATGAATGGACAGTTACGGATAATAACCCCGATTGGATATGGATTCGTTCTACTACTGGAAAACAGGTTTGGATTTTTGCCAATAAACCTTTGTATGGTGAAGATGATCCTGACGCAAAAGCACAGGCAAAATTGGAACAATACCTGAAAGACAGGAACCTGAAACCAACTGTATTCATTCATCGCGGGCACAGCTATCACGTAAAATATTCGTTGGCACAAATTCAGCCGTCGGCACGGATTGTTGTATTGGGCAGTTGCGGTGGTTACAATAACCTCAATGATGTATTGACCATCAGCCCCGATGCTCATATCATTTCATCTAAGCAGGTTGGTACCAAAGCTGTAAACGAGCCTATTCTTCAGTCTATCAATACCACTTTACGAATGGGCAAAAGCGTGGATTGGCTACCGATGTGGAAAGATTTGAGCAAACAATTTTCCGGTGCTTCAAAAGAAAAATTTGACGATTATATACCACCGTATAAAAATCTCGGGGCCATTTTTATAAAGGCATATAAAATAGCGATGGGCGATGATGCCGGCCAATAACTTTATAAATGGCAACTCTTTCAAACTACTTCTGATTACATTTGTTGTTCTTTTTCAGACGAAAACATAAGCTTGGCTGCAGTAACTAAAAAACGATTATTTGATTTTAGTCTTTTACGGAGAGTCTTTCAATTCGTAGCGCCGTACAGGAAAAAATTCTACTGGTCTATCGTGCTGGCTATTTTACTGGCCATCGTTACACCCCTGCGCCCATTACTCATACAGGTAACGGTAAATAAATATATCAGCAGCAAAACGCTGGATAAAAATTTTATTGTAGAAATGATTATCTGGATGACTGTAATCCAGGTTGGTATTTTATTGCTGGAAACGGTATTCCGTTTTTATTTTTCTTATATCACTTCCTGGCTTGGACAAACTGTAGTTCGGGACCTGCGTGTTACTGTATATAAAAAGATATTGGGACTTAATCTTAGCCAATTTGATAAAACACCGATAGGTACACTTACAACAAGAACCATCAATGATATAGAAGCGATCAATGACATTTTCGCTGATGGATTGATTCCGATTATCGCAGATTTGCTCACTATTGTTTCTATTTTATTTGTCATGTTTTGGGTAGATTGGAAGCTAACCCTGATTTGTCTTACACCTTTCCCTGTTCTGATTATTGCTACCTATTTCTTCAAGGAAAGTGTTAATAAATCATTTATTCGTGTCCGTAATGCTGTGGCTGCGCTTAATGCGTTTGTACAGGAGCATATTACCGGTATGGGCATCGTTCAGGCTTTTGCCGCAGAAGACAGGGAGTTTGAAAAATTTAAGAAAATAAACCGCGAACATCGTAATGCGAATATCAACGCCATTTTCGCTTACTCCATTTTCTTCCCGATTGTAGAAATTATTCTTGCTGTATCCACAGGTTTGCTTGTTTGGTGGGTGGCAAAGGAAACATTGAATTTGCCTGCCGATCAGTCAAGGGATTTAATTGGTAAAATCACTTCATTTTATTTATACCTGAATTTATTATTCAGGCCCTTGCGAGTGATAGCTGATAAATTCAATGTATTGCAAATGGGAATGATTGCCAGCGAACGTGTTTTTAAAGTGCTCGACAATACAGACTTTACACCTGAAGCGGCTGATACCGATTTATCACGGGATGATTATAAACTGAAAGGAAGTATTGAGTTTGATAAAGTATGGTTTGCCTATATAGATGAAAACTACGTGTTGAAGAATGTATCATTTTCTTTGAATGCCGGGGAAACGGTTGCAATAGTTGGTCATACAGGTAGTGGCAAAACAACCATCATTAGTTTATTGAACAGGTTGTACCACATTCAGAAAGGAGCTATAAAAATTGACAATGTAAATATTGAAGATTATAACCTTGATGTACTCCGCAAAAATATCGGCGTGGTATTACAGGATGTTTTTCTTTTTTCCGGTACGGTGATGGATAATATCACCTTACGCAATCCTGATATACCGAAAGAAAAAGTGATTGAAGCGGCAAAGCTGATTGATATGCATGAGTTCATTATGGAACTTCCCGGCGGTTACGACTACAACGTGATGGAACGTGGCGCAACCCTTTCTCTTGGTCAGCGACAGTTGATTTCATTTATCAGGGCATTGCTGTACAATCCTTCTGTGTTGATACTGGATGAAGCTACATCTTCAGTAGATACTGAGAGCGAAATGCTGATACAGCATGCGATTGATACATTAATAAAAGGACGCACTTCAATAGTTATCGCACACCGGCTCTCCACCATACGCAAAGCCGACAAAATCATTGTGCTGGATAAGGGGGAAATTAAGGAAATGGGTACCCACGAAGAACTGCTGCGCCTGGGTGGTTTTTATTCCAAACTCCACGAAATGCAGTTTGTAAAGCATATTGCCCGGGCTTGATAAGCGCTGAAATTTTTAGTAAATTGCAGGTGTGAAACAGTATGAAGAAAATAATAGGACTTCATTAGTAAAAGAAGAGGAATCTCCTTACATGAAAACATTTTCCTCGCAGGAAGAAGCTGAACACTATAATATGGTTCAGCATCTTGGGCTAAGCGATATGGAAAAATTCCGTCTTTTCTGTAGAATGATGCGTATTGGAAAAATGTTGTCTTCCGCCAAAATTGTAAAATAACTTTCTTTCAAATCTTCTTATGGATATGCTGGATGAAGGTCTCCTGGATTTCTGGAGGACTTTAAACAAACACGAGGTTAAGTATATTATGGTTGGCGGCTTTGCTGTTAACATGAATGGCTATATAAGGGCAACGAAGGATTCAGATCTTTGGCTGAAGGATACATTAACTAACCGGCAGAATTTCCGAAAAGCTTATGCTGAATTAGGATTTGGGGATTTCTCATCTTTTGAAACACTTGATTTCGTTCCCGGATGGACGCAGTTTTATATTGCTGGCGGGATTATTCTGGATATTATGACGACTATGAAAGGACTTGAGGATAAATCTTTTGACGAATGCTATGAAAGTGCCAGAGTTGCTGATCTTGAGGGAATTATGGTTCCTTTTCTCCATATAAATGACTTGCTTGCAAACAAGAGGGCGGTAAACAGGCCAAGAGATCAGCAGGATATAATAGAACTGGAAAAAATAAAAAAATATCAACAGGAAAACCAATCTTCTTCCAAGCCCTGACTTTTTTCCCAAATTCCATTCTTCAAATCATTGTTTTGATTTTTCGCCCCTTATCTTTGCGGCAAATTTCAGGATAGTATGGTTTTCAGACGTTTCAAATCCTTGTTGGTAGCGGCTTTCAGCGTTTTTTCACTTGCTTTTTCTGTGCAAGCGATCGCACAGCATGATGAACATCAGGCACCAGGTGAAAAACAGGAAGAGGCGCATGAAACGAAAAAGAAAGGGTTTAAAGCTACTGAAGTCATTTTCGGTCACGTATTAAATGCACATGAATTTCATTTCCTGAATATTGGCGATCATCCTGTTACTATTCCACTTCCTGTTATTTTATATACCCCGGGGCGCGGTCTTACGAGTTTTATGTCTTCAAAATTTGAGCATGGGCATAAACCATACGAGGGATATGCGCTGCTGACCGAACATAATATCGCGGAATGGAAGCTGGATCCTTCCAGTAGCTTTGTAGGAGAAATTGTTGCAATAAATGAAGCCACAGGTTTGCCGGACATGAACGCAAAAGTGTATGATTTATCGCTTACGCGAAATGTAGTTCAGATGTTTATCGCGCTGGCACTGTTTGTTTTCATAATGCTGCGTATAGCTAAAAGATATAACAGCGGCGTAGGTGTTACTTCTGCACCAAAAGGTTCTCAAAGCTTGCTTGAGCCTGTCATTACTTTTGTACGGGATGAAGTAGCGAAACCAAACCTTGGCCATAAAGCGGATAAATATCTTCCTTACCTGCTTACTGTTTTCTTTTTCATTCTTATTAATAACATATTCGGATTAATACCTGGTTCCGCAAACGTATCAGGAAACATAGCTTTTACAGCGGTGCTTGGTATTATATCTTTCATTGTAATTCTTTTTAGTTCCAATAGTCATTACTGGGGGCATATCTTTAATCCGCCGGGAGTACCATTTGGTGTGAAACTTATACTTGTTCCGGTAGAGTTTCTCTCAGTATTCATTAAGCCGTTTGCCTTGATTATCCGTCTTTTTGCAAACATGGTGGCAGGGCACATCATCATCATCTGTCTTATTTCATTGATATTTATTTTCGCTGAGTTGCATCCCGCCGCCGGTTGGGGAGCTTCTCCTTTAGCTGTTGGTTTTACAATATTCATATACTTTATTGAGGTGCTTGTAGCATTTTTACAGGCATTTATTTTCACCATGCTTACAGCGGTGTTTATCGGGCAGGCATTTGAAGGCGGTCATGATGATGTGGATGGACATGCAGAGCAGGTTATAGTTTAGGATTGTTTTTTTAATTATAAAATCAGAATTATGGATTTAATGAATTTGGTTTTGTTGGAAGCTACTGCAAATGCAGGTGGTGCAATTGGTGCAGGCCTTGCTGCTATCGGTGCCGGTATCGGTATCGGACAGATTGGTAAAGGCGCTGTTGAAGCCATTGCCCGTCAGCCCGAAGCATCTAACGACATTCGCGCCAACATGATCCTGACTGCTGCCCTTGTAGAAGGTGCTGCACTGTTTGCGATCATCGTAGGCTTTTTGGCAATGGTATTATAATTCCATTGTTTCAAAACTTTACTGCATCCGATGCACAGGGCGGAGGGTGCAGTTTAAATCTAAAAATGTGAAAATGTCACAATAGCTCAATGATAAATTGAGCATTTTCAAATTGTCAAATTGGTTTTATGCAACTTCTTACTCCCGAATTCGGCTTATTGATATGGACGCTGCTGGCGTTCCTGATTGTGTTTTTTATATTGAAAAAAATGGCATGGCCTGCAATCATCAAAGGGTTGAAGGATCGTGAACAATCAATCAGCGACTCACTCGCTACTGCTGAGCGTGTAAAAGCAGAAATGGCGCAGATGAAAAGTGAAAATGAAGCATTGCTGGCTCAGGCAAGAGAGGAAAGAGCGAAACTGCTGAAAGAAGCACGTGATACAAAGGATAAAATTATCAATGAAGCAAAAGACCAGGCGAAAGTAGAAGCGAATAAAATAATAACAGAAGCACAGGCTTCTATCAATGCGCAGAAAATGGCCGCATTAACTGATGTAAAAAATCAGGTTGGTAAATTGGTAATAGAAGTATCGGAAAAAATACTGAAAAGAGAGTTGGGCAATAAAGATGCACAGGAAGCTCATATTAAGGGGCTGGTTGATGATGTGAAGCTCAATTAATAAATGTGAAAATGGCGCAATGACTCAATTGAGACATTGTGCGGTATTAAGCAATTTTCAAATTAATTAAATGCCAAATCCACGGTTAGCGACAAGGTATGCGAAATCACTGCTTGACCTTTCAATAGAAAAAGGCCAGCTGGAAGAAGTATATGCGGATATGCAATGGCTGGAAAAAGTAACAAAAACGAGCCCGGATTTTGTTGCTGTTTTACGTAGCCCGGTTATCAAAGCGGATAAAAAACAAAAGATTGTAGAAGCGGTGGTTGGCGGTAAAGTAAATGCTATCACTGGCGGGTTTACAAATTTGTTGATAGCAAAGGGAAGAGAAAGTAACCTTCCGGAAATTATTACTTCATTTATAGCTCAGTACAAAGGGTATAAAAATATATTCATTGTAAAACTTACTACTGCGACGCCGGTAGATGAAAAACTGAAGGGCCAAATTATAGAGCAGGTTCGCAAGACAAGTGATATGTATAATATAGAGCTGCAGACATCGGTAAATGAAGCATTGATAGGCGGATTTGTACTGCAGGCAGGCGATAAACTGGTAGATGCAAGTATCGCTTACGATTTGCATGAGATAGCAAGACAATTTGAAAACAATGACTTTATTTATAAAGTAAGATAGTGAATGGTGAGTACTCAAAGGTGAATGGGATTACTGAAAGATGAAGTGTGCGACGCAACGGAAGATGAACAAAGAACGGAACGCTGGTAACATAAAACTTAGAACTTTAAACGTATAACTTTAAGAATATGGCAGAAATTAAACCCGATGAGATAAGTGCGATACTGCGTCAGCAGCTAAGCAACTTTAATGCAGGAGCCGACCTGGAAGAAGTAGGAACGGTGCTGCAGGTAGGGGATGGTATTGCCCGCGTATATGGCTTGGGCAATGTTCGCTATGGCGAACTCGTAGAATTTGAAAATGGCGTTCGCGCTATTGCATTGAACCTGGAAGAAGACAACGTGGGTGTGGTATTGATGGGAGATACAGGTGATATACAAGAGGGAGCGAAAGTGCGCCGCACAGGCCAGATCGCATCTATAAAAGTAGGTGAAGGAATGGTTGGCCGCGTGGTAAATACATTGGGCGAACCTATTGATGGCCGCGGCCCTATTGCTGGTGAACGTTATGAAATGCCATTGGAGCGTAAAGCGCCTGGTGTTATCTTTCGTGAGCCTGTTAAGGAGCCTTTGCAAACAGGTATCAAAGCTATTGATGCAATGATCCCGATTGGTCGCGGACAGCGTGAACTGATCATCGGTGACCGTCAAACTGGTAAAACAGCTATCGCGGTTGACACGATCATCAATCAAAAAGAATTTCTTAAAGCAGGTAAACCTGTTTATTGTATATATGTAGCGATAGGACAGAAAGCGTCTACTATCGCCGGTGTGATGCAAACACTTCAGGATAATGGTGCAATGGAGTACACAACAATCGTTGCTGCTTCTGCTTCTGATCCTGCGCCGTTACAGTTCTATGCTCCATTTGCAGGTGCTGCTATTGGTGAGTATTTCCGTGATACCGGTCGTCCTGCATTGATTATTTATGATGACCTTTCAAAACAGGCTGTAGCTTATCGCGAGGTTTCTTTATTACTTCGTCGTCCTCCGGGTCGTGAAGCATATCCTGGTGACGTATTCTATCTGCATAGCCGCTTGCTGGAAAGAGCTGCGAAGGTTATCAACAACGATGAGATCGTTAAGAATATGAATGACCTTCCTGAGTCAATCAGGCATTTGGTTAAAGGCGGTGGCTCACTTACAGCATTGCCAATTATCGAAACGCAGGCTGGTGACGTATCTGCATACATCCCTACCAACGTAATTTCTATTACTGACGGACAGATATTCCTTGAGTCGAACCTGTTCTTATCAGGCATACGCCCTGCTATCAACGTGGGTATCTCTGTAAGTCGTGTGGGTGGTAATGCGCAGATTAAGTCAATGAAAAAAGTAGCGGGTACATTGAAACTAGACCAGGCACTTTATCGTGAGTTGGAAGCGTTTTCAAAATTTGGTGGAGACCTCGATGCTGCTACAAAAAATGTAATTGATAAAGGTGCAAGAAACGTGGAAGTACTGAAGCAACCTCAATACTCACCTTTCCCGGTAGAAAAACAAGTGGCAATCATTTACCTCGGTACAAATGGTCTGATAAAAGATGTACCTGTAAAAAGAGTAAAAGAATTTGAAGAACATTTCCTCCTGGAAATGGAAAACAAATTGCCTGAAGTACTGGCTGAATTTAAAAAAGGAAATCTGCCTGAGGAAGGAATTAAGAAAATGGTGGAACTGGCAAATGGTCTGATTCCCCAGTATAAATAAGAATAAAGAAATTATTTTTATAAAAGATAACGGCCTCCAATGCGGGGCCGTTATCTTTTGTCAGCAAGTAGTTCCGCCAGGCTTATGCACATGTATGGATAGTTTATACAGTTTGCAGTATTGGCCTTTCTGTATATTTAGTTTATGAACCGTAAACACCTTATCACATTATTTTTGTTGGTGTTTGCAGCTTTGTCTTTTTACTTTCTTCCCGCCAGGAAAAGCAAAGCTCCTGTTGATAGCTTCAACAATCTCCTGCCTGCCTTTATTAAAGATTCATTTTTTCTCGAAGCAGCTAATCCTTTCACACAGCAGAAAGCAGATCTTGGCCGCTATCTCTTTTATGATCGCAGGTTATCGTTCAATACAACTAAATCCTGTGCGAGTTGTCATGATCCTAAATTCAGTTTTACGGATGGGTACCGAAGATCTGTTGGAGCTCTCGGTGATTTGCATCAGCGAAATTCCACTCCATTGATAAACCTCGTTTTCAAAAAACATCTTACAGCCGGGGACTCTTCGCTGCATTTCCCGGAGCAGCAGATTGCCAACCCGATGTTTCATGATCATCCGGTTGAACTTGGGTGGAAAGGCAATGAAACGGATATACTAGGCAGAATTGCTTCAGATGATTTTTATAGAGAACAATTCAATATTGTTTTCTCAGCTGAAAAAAATCCAATTACTACACAGAACGTCCAGTATTGTATTGCATCGTTTCTTAAAACTATCCTTTCATTTAACTCTGTGTATGACCGGTTTTATTACTTAAATGAAAAACTGCTTACCGCTTCACAAAGCAACGGAATGAAGTTATTTTTTTCTGATAAACTGTCTTGTTATAAATGTCATGGCGGATTGGATTTTGCAACACCATCTGTAAATGACGAAGAGGGGCACCCGGCTTACTATTTCAATACCGGCTTGTACAATATTAATGGCACAAACAGTTACCCGTTGCAAGATAGGGGGTTGATGGAATATACCAGGCACGAAACTGATAATGGAAAATTCCGGGTTGCTACGTTGCGAAATCTTGCTTTTACAGCGCCTTATTATCATGATGGCTCCGCTGCTACACTCAGCGAAGTGATAGACAACTACTTGAATGGCGGCAGGGTAATTGAAAAAGGAATAGCAAAAGGAGACGGAAGGTTGAATCTTTACAAGCATAAATTAATCAATGGGTTTTCACTGATGGAAGAAGAACGGAATGATCTTATCAATTTTTTGCTCTGCTTGTCTGATTCTTCTCTCGTAACGAATAAAAATTATACTAACCCATTCCAGGACGATGAAACAAAATAATAAATTATCGTTTTTCTTGCTATCGCTGCTATTGTTAGTCGCTCTGGCATGTAATAATACGAATGGTTCAGTAACGGAGAAGCGGTTGGCCGGATATCCGGAAGAGGCCATTAACTCTGTATTGATTACAACGGATAGCTCATCGCAGTACCCGTTCGTAAAAGAAAGAATCGGAGAGATTAGAAAATCTCTTTTATTGCCGAACCCTGTGCTGCTTTGTAAAGACAGCTTAAGTAATGATCAGCAACTGGCACAGATTATAGCATTAAGTGAGCCATCATTTATTAAATATGTAAAAGACGCGAAGGGAAACCCCTTTCGCAATGAAATCTTTGGAGTATTTCCGGCAAGGCAAAGCGACTTCGCAGATCCGACTGCAGTAACTGACCTGAAAAACGTGTATCGTGTAGAAATGTATAACTATGGGCTCAATCTGTCATCAGTTGCGCTGGCTAACAGTAAAACAGGAAAAGTAATTGCTGTAAGTCATATGCCGCAAACACAACCGGAAATTTCTGCTGATTTAAAGGAACTGGCTATTCGGATAGCTGTCAATTCACCTGAAGTACAAAAGGCACTAGGTTTTCAACCGGGAAAAGAAGATGCGCTGATGTCTAATACAAA
>JAEUVI010000024.1 GCA_016787105.1 Chitinophagaceae bacterium
TTTAATGCGTCAATATCAACGTTCTCTCCTTCTTTAAATGTTATATCAAATTCGGCGTTCTTAATATCCGGTTTTACAACACTTACAAAGGGTAACGCTTTCAAAGCCTTATTAATTGCATTATTACACATAGAACAGGTAAGTCCACTGGCCTGCAGAGTGGCCTTTGTAAACTGGGCCTGCGTAAAAAAAACTACTAAAAGCAGCCCCGCAAAAACGATTATCTTTTTCATAACTCTTGCTTTTAGAATGAATTATTCAGATTTCTTGCAACAGCTCATTGTCTCAGTGTCGCAACCTTTTTCTTTACAACCTGCCACATCAGTACATTTGCCATCTTTCTTTTCGCACTTATCAGTACAGCATTTTTCTTTTGCTGCCTGGCGTTCATACTTACAACATTCATCCAGGTTGTTGTAAGCGTCTTCATTTGCCTTGTATTGTGGAGTATCATATCCCGTATTTGCAATTGCCTGCTGTATACTGGACGTACTTGCGGCATTCACATTGTAAGATACTTTTATCATTTTTGTTGCAGGACTCCATACTGCGGTAGTAGCTCCGGCTTCTTTGGCCGCTTTTTCAATTTTCTTTTTGCACATACCGCACTCACCGGCTACTTTAAATGATTCAGTTTTTACTTTCTGTGCAACTGCTACAGATGTAATAAATAAACAGGTTACTATTATTGAAAAAAGTTTTATCGTTTTCATTTCAATGAATTTAAAAAATAAATAATGATTGTCAACACCAGGAGATACAATGATCAATAACGAACTTATCAGCCCGTGAAATATTCACTATTCACCATTGACAATTCACTATCAAATTCTGAAAACACGATTTTGCAGGTAAGTATCCTGCTTATTGAGGATGGGAGGAGAATGATCTGTATGATAACTACCTTCTTCATTGTCGTTGTAAAAAGAGGTAGTGATGAAAAGCGAAGGAATTGTTGCAACCGTTTTTACCGAAGTAAAATCAAATGCCAGTTGAACCGATTTGTTCTGGTCATCTTCAATTTTTACCAGTTTTACTTCATCATGACAACAACCGTGAGATTTGTCTTTATGCATCCCGCATTTACCACATTCTTTTTGCGAAGCAGTAAAACCAAAATCAGCAGATGCAAAACGGTTCATACAATAATGCATATTAACTATCACCCCGCTGCTGACAGCAAAGTAGATTACGGTTAATATCATTACTGCTATTTTTTTCATTGCAGTGCAAAGATAGCAACAGAAACGAAAATGCATAACTGATTCTACTCAACCTCCGAAATAGACGATATAATTATCAATCAGTTAACAAAACTCCAGAAAATACCAACCCGGATTTGGAGGCCGGGATATGCATATTCCGGCGCGGGAATATTATTTTTTCTGAAACCAAAACCATTACTGATGCTGGCAGAATTCAGGTTGGCGGCACTTATAAATATCTTAAACCCTCTGATGCGGAAGTTGAGAAACAAACGGATATCGGGCCTGTTTTTAATAGTAATACTATCCTGGTAAAAGAATTGCCCCAATACTGGAGAATAACCATCCGCTTTATATGCTGTGTGATAACGCAGTTCAACACCTGTTGAAAGATTGAGGTTCTTAAAAAACACGCCCTCATACGCAAAGCGGTTACGCGTAAAAAACAATGGCACATTAATATCTACATCACCTGCTTTTTGCTGCAGGTATAGATCGGCATACCAGTACCAGTGTTTTCCAACTTTAATTATTTTCTGCAAAGACAGCTGGAGAAAATTAAATAAGCTGCTCTCCTGGTTCAAAGTGTAATAATCAGTGAGGTACATGTAATTGCTGACTAAATAATAATCAGCGCCAAGACGAAGCTTGATTGCAGGGTTATAATACGCCCCAAAGAAATGACTGGTATTTTCTTTATTGAAATTTTTAGTCAGGTTAGTATCAAGATAAAAATTGCTCCTTATGTTATAGATGGATGATGGCGAACGGTTGACGTTTTCAAATCCCAGTTGCAAAGAACCAAGTTTTCTTCCTGCAAAAGTCTGCAGGCTTATATGTGCTTCGTAGTCGCCCGCGTTTTCCCCTCCAAAATACAATTTACCATTCGCTTCGATATCCCATTTCTGGTTACGTGTCCGGTTGCGGTATTCGCCATGCGCTACCAGGTTATACAAATGGGTAAGGCCGGGATTAAAATTGCCACGAAGATTTTGTACTGTTGCTCCTAATTTGATAAACTGCTGCAGGTTTTTAGCATCGGGAAACTGGTAAATAGAAAAATCATTTACTATTTCCTTCCACTCATCTTTTATTGTAAGCGAATCAAGCGGTTTTGATAATACAATATCATAATAACTGGCATAATAATTTGAATCGGCAGTATAATCCCTGAACTCAAACCGTTTGGTGCCATAACTGAACGTATGCTCAAATCGTAATCGGGGATAAAACAATGGGACAACAGTAGAATCCGTGACTAAGGAGTCTTTTTTTCCAAAATCATATTGCTGCCGCATCAGCATTGTCGTTTCCCGGTACACATTACCTGTACTGATTTTCGAGCCGAATGTATTGGATGAATAGGCTTCATTCGGGCCAATCTTTGTAGGTATACTAAACCGTTCCTTGTACTGAGGGTCATTGAGGTAATCAATTGAAGGATCCTCAAAGCCGCCGCTCTCACCTGCATTAACTCCATTTGCCAGTATAACAGCATAATTATTATATCGCCTGGACTTTGACTGGTACCATGATGTAACCAAATAATTATTCTGGGCGGATTTCTGGTTTTGAAAAAAGCCCTGCGAACTGAGCCCGCGATAATTGATAGAAGCATTCCAGTTCGGCCTGATATTCTGTGTATGAAGAACTTCAATAATTTGCTCCGCACGACTGCCGATAAGATAATTCAACTCTGTATATGGCCGTGTTGTATTAAAAAACCGGACATTCTCCATTTTGAGTTTATACACATCAAAAGAATGAAACCCATAATCCCAACCAGCTTTCATATTTGGTGAAAACAGGTAAGACTTTGTAGCAGTTCCGTCATTACCCAGATATAAATGTGTAGCCGGTATCGGAAACCTTTTGGTAAAATCATTAATAGATGAATCCAGTTTGAAGTTGCGGGTTGTATCCAGGTAGCGGAATGAAATAGTAATCGAATCTGCGAGTTTGTCTCTTTTCTCAAGACTATCATTGCCACTGCTTTTACCACCACCGCCCCGCATATTACGGCCAATATTGCCAAGGCGGCCCGGCAACTGCGCTGCTGCCGCAAGCGAAAGGAATAAAAAACAAACTAAAAAAAGGTATGTTATCTTTTGTACCAGAACTATTGATTAATTGAACCCGGAAAATTAATAAAGCAAAAATACAAATGTGGTTATAGCCTCGTTAAATGGCTGCTACCATATCTTTAAAAATCGCCGCGAAATGCGGTTCTGCTTCTTTTGCAGCCTGCAATACTTCTTCGTGTGTTATCTTATTCTCTTCGTCGCGAATACCAAGGTCGGTAATTACACTCATGGCAAATACAGGCAGCTTCATATGGTTGGCCACTATGCATTCCTGTACCGTACTCATACCTACTGCATCAGCTCCAAGAATATGTACCAGTTTATATTCTGCTCTTGTTTCAAATGTCGGGCCTGTCACACCATAATAAACACCTTCGCGAAGAGTAATGCCTCTTTTAGCTGCAATTGCTTTTGCTTTCTGAATAAAATCTTTTTTATATGCCTCGCTCATATCAGGAAAACGCGGCCCCAGTTCCGGAATATTTTTTCCAATCAAAGGGTTACGTATATCAAAACTGATATGGTCGGTTATAATCATGAGATCTCCCACTTTAAAAGAAGGGTTTACACCGCCTGCGGCATTTGAAAGCAATAATGCTTCAATACCCAGCATCTTCATCACCCGTATTGGCAATACAACCTGCGATGCATCATATCCTTCATAAAAATGAAACCGGCCAGCCATACACACTACTTTCTTGCCACTGAGATTGCCAAATATCAATTTCCCTTTATGTCCCTCTACCGTAGAAACGGGGAAATGTGGGATATCAGCATATGAAATTTCTTTTTCGATATTAATCTGGTCGCTGAAATTACCAAGCCCGCTGCCCAATACGATACCGACCTGCGGCCGGTCGCTGTATTGCTTTTGGATAAACGCCGTCGCCTCCTTTAACTGTTCCATTATCGCCTGTGCCATAGCATCTTTTTTAGAGCCAGCAAATATAGGCCTCCTCCCGGCCTTCTCCAAAGGAGATGGCCTCCATTACAGAGCCCATGTCTGCCGAACATGGTTTTGTCAAGGAAGATTCCGATTGAAATCAGCGCTTATAAAGTGAATCATTTATATTCGCATCAAATTTTTACACATGAATCTTCACGAATACCAGGCCAAGGAATTATTAAAAAAATACAATGTGCCCGTTCAGGAAGGCTATGCCTGCAGCACCGTACATGAAGTGGAAGATGCGTACCGCCAGATAAAGGGACAAACGGGAAGCAGTTTTGCAGTAATAAAAGCGCAGATACATGCGGGTGGCCGGGGAAAAGGAAAAATAAAAGAAACCGGCATTAATGGTGTAAAAGTCGCAAAGAGCCTTGATGAAATAACTGATTTTGCCCAGAAAATCCTGGGTGGCACGCTGGAGACAATCCAGACAGGGCCAGCAGGAAAAGTGGTAAACAAAGTATTGGTAGCACAGGATATGTATTATGATGGCCCAAGCCCAAGAAAAGAATTCTACTTATCTATATTACTGGATCGCGGTACAGGGCAAAATGTAATTATGTACAGTACTGAAGGCGGAATGAATATTGAAGATGTAGCACATGATACACCTGAGAAAATTTTTAAAGAATGGGTACATCCTGGTGGTGGATTACTCCCCTTCCAGGCAAGAAAGATTGCGTTTAATCTTGGTGTAACTGGTGAAGCATTTAAGAACATGGTAAAATTTGTTACCAATTTGTACAATGCCTATGTCAACCTGGATTGTTCAATGCTTGAAATAAACCCGCTCTTCAAAGCAGCTGATGATAAAATCGTAGCAGTAGACTGCAAGATGAACCTGGATGATAATGCGCTGGTTCGCCACGCAGACCTCGCTTCCATGCGTGATGTATCAGAAGAAGATCCTACAGAAGTAGAAGCAGGTAAGTATAACCTCAACTTTGTGAAACTTGATGGCAACGTAGGTTGTATGGTAAATGGCGCCGGACTTGCAATGGCAACAATGGATATGATTAAACTGAGCGGTGGTGAGCCTGCCAACTTTCTCGATGTAGGTGGCACTGCCAATGCGCAAACAGTAGAAGCCGGTTTTAAAATCATCATGAAGGATCCGAATGTAAAAGCGATACTGATTAATATCTTCGGTGGTATTGTACGTTGCGATCGTGTTGCTGCGGGTGTTATTGATGCATATAAAAATCTTGGCAATATTAAAATTCCAATCATCGTGCGTCTTCAAGGTACGAATGCAGTGGAAGCTAAAAAGCTGATTGATGAAAGCGGCTTGAAAGTACAATCTGCGATACTCTTGAGTGAAGCTGCAGAACTGGTGAAGAAAGCGGTAGCGTAACATTAGGTGCCAGGTGCCAGGTGTCAGGTGTGAGATGATAGTAATCGGGAATCTTGAGTATTAGTTTGAAAAGTTTTATATAGTTAAATCCCATTGTAATGATGGGATTTTTATTTTTTTGTACCTCTGGCGCATCTTATCATTTAATCTGATGCTTAATTTTAAACATGAATATTATTATACGGCCAATTCAACAAAGCGATAATGCAGAACTTGCAAAAATTGTAAGAGGAACACTTGCGGAATTTGGCGCCAACCACCCAGGCACAGTTTATTACGATGCAACTACAGACGCGTTGTTTGAATTGTTTCAAACAAAAGGCGCCTTGTATTTTACTGCTTTGGTAAATGATAAAATAATTGGTGGTGGTGGCATCTACCCTACTGACGGATTACCAACAGGCACATGTGAACTTGTGAAGATGTACCTGCTTCCCGAAGGACGTGGTATTGGTTTGGGAAGAACAATTATTGAAAAATGCCTGCAGGCTGCAAAAGATCAAGGTTATGATAATGTGTACCTGGAAACAATGCCAGAACTGAAACAGGCATTGAATGTATATGCAAAGTTCGGCTTTGAATACCTGAAAGGACCCATGGGCAATAGCGGCCATACCGGCTGCAGTTTATGGATGCTGAAAAAATTACAATGAAAAAGATTGGACTAGTACTAAGCGGTGGTGGCGTTCGGGGTTTCGCACACCTGGGATTGCTAAAATATCTTGATGAACTCGGGATTAAAATTCACGCGATATCCGGTGTAAGTGCTGGCGCGATTGCAGGTGTATTATACGCGGCAGGTTATAAGCCTGATACCATTTTTGAAATAATGAAGAAAAGCAAATACTTCAGTTATACCGGTTTTTCTTTGCGCAGGGAAGGCTTGTTTCCAATGGAACCCATGAAAAAAACGCTCCATAAATTAATTCCTGATGATTCATTCGAAAAATTAAAAATCAAATTCTTTGTTACAGCGACAGATTTCACCAATGATACCGCTGTTACTTTTGCTAAAGGAAAGCTGATTGAAACCGTTATCGCATCAGCTTCCGTACCGGTAATATTTGAACCAGTACGCATCAATGGCTCCGTTTATTTTGATGGCGGGCTATTAAATAATCTACCTGTTGAGCCGCTCAAAAAAACCTGCGATACTATTATCGGCTGCCATGTAAATAAAATTGATACCAACCCGGTAAAGACCAGTAAACTGAATAAAAGCAGCATTCTTGAAAAATGCTTTCATATGGCGATTGAGGAAACCGTTTATAAAAAAGGAAAAGAGTGCGATGTCTTTATTGAACCTCTACTCAGCGATTACAATATGTTTGACACTGCTCCGGCGGATAAGATTTTTAAGATTGGATATGAGGAGGCGGCGAAATTTAAGAAACAATTATCAGAACTCGCTGATTAAGTAAATAAAATATCTCCCAGTATATGGATTTTGTTTGTACAGGCATCAGAGGAACATGCCGGTATCATTTCAAATAATATTTATATCACTCTTGACGGTCTCCTCCTGTAACCCGGCAAATGATCCCGGGTCAATTATAAGAGCTGTTGATACAACAAACATAGAAAAAGAAAATCCCGATTATATAGAGCAAAAGCTGCGAAGCAGGCAACTCTACAAAGAAATAATGCAGGCAACCTCATCTGAAAAGATGGTTACGTTTGTAAATTTTATTGCAGACTCTCTTATTCCCTGCTGGTATGGGACCAAATGGAATTTTAATGGTACGACTGAAACACCAAAACAAGGAACCATTGCCTGCGGGTATTTCGTTACAACTGTAATACGTGATTCTGGAATTCCTGTTCAACGGATCAAGCTGGCGCAATATGCCAGTGAAGAAATGATTAAATCAGTTTGTGAAAGTGAGACTATAAAAAGATACAGGAATATCGAATTCCAAACATTCATTTCTGCTATTACTAAAACCGGTTTCGGATTATATGTTATTGGGCTCGATAATCATACTGGTTTTATTTTCAATGATGGGAAGAAAGTATGGTTTATCCACTCAAGCTACATTAGTCCTGGTTGTGTGGTGAAAGAAGAAGCCAGTGAATCTGTTATTCTGCAAAACTCTAAATACAAAGTGATTGGAAAATTGAGAATATGATTGTTTTTCACCACAATTTGTACCGATACCCGGGATAGAGTCATGAGGAAAAGGTAGCATAGTTTTTTTACGAAAATCCTTGTTACCTATCTACCTATGCGGTTCAATTATTCAAAACAATCTTCTCTACCTCATACACTGGACTAAACAAATACACTCTTCCCGTTTTTACTTCCAGGCACTGAAATCGCTTGCGCATTTTCTTTCCTCTCTTAAACACCCGGCCATCATCTGTACGAAACAATGCGTCTTCCGGCAATTCTTCTACTAATAAATGACTGCCATTTTTCTTATCGTACTTCCGAAGCACACGAAGCAGATCGTCTTCTGCACAACTGGTAGCTGCAGGATTTTTCAATGATTGCAATAACTCTTTCTCTATATCAGGAGGAAATTTTTTATTTTTTAGAAATTGATCGAGCATCTGACCATAAATATTTTTCCATTCCCGTCCATGCGATTGAACGCGGTTGCCATACTGCTCGAAAGTGAGCAGGTGTGCCAGTTCATGCAATAAAGTAATGAGAAATGAATACACATTAAGATTGCCATTCACGCTGATGCGGTGGTTCATATTATGTGTCTGGTGACGGTAATCACCCAAAATACTTTTGCGTTCCTTCGCAACAGTGAGATGTACTTTGTAATGATTGAGATATTGCAATACCGGCTCAAAAGTACCTTCCGGCAAAAACTGCTGTAAACTTGTAACTGGAGCTTCTCTCTTAGGCATTCGGCTTATTTCTCAGCATTTTTGTAAGTACAGACACTTCCATGAAGCTATATACAAGGTATAAGCCCATGCAGACAAACAAAGCAGGCTTGTTTACTTCTTTCTTTGTTATTTGTATGTAGACAAAAGCGACAATTGCACAGATAAAAAATTTTATCATTACACTGCGGTATACAGCCCGTACAAACGCATTCGGGTTTGTAGACTGCAATCCTCTTTTTGCCAATAAAAAAGAAATGAGTGTAACGGCGAATAATAGCAGGTTTCCAAAAATAAGTACGGTCTGATCAGCATTCCATTTTTCAAGCATTGATTTGCCTGCAACGAAAAAACCATTCAGAACTATGAATAAAATAACAATCGGCAAAAACGGGCTTCTCTTTCTTTGCATGTCTGGTATCTGTTTTCAGAATGGATGCAAAGGTGCGGAAAGTTTGTTTTTGTTACTTTTTTATTGTAGAAAAAATATTTCGGATAAACGAGTACTTTCTTCATTT
>JAEUVI010000060.1 GCA_016787105.1 Chitinophagaceae bacterium
ATTGTAGTGGAACCATGGCGTGCGAATGCATTTCCTGTTATTAAAGATTTGGTAGTTGACCGTACTTCTTTCGACAGAATTATACAAGCAGGAGGATATATTTCCGTAAACACCGGTAATGCTGTGGATGGAAATACAATACCAATTGAGAAAGATAATGCCGACAAGGCTTTTGCTGCAGCAGCTTGTATAGGTTGCGGGGCATGTGTGGCTGCCTGCAAAAATTCATCGGCAATGTTATTCCTTTCTGCAAAAGTTTCTCATCTCGCTTTATTGCCGCAGGGAGATCCGGAAAGAAAAACAAGGGTGTTGAATATGGTAAATACGATGGATAAAGAAGGATTTGGTGCCTGTACATTTACAGAAGCCTGTGAAGCAGTTTGTCCTAAAGAAATTTCTGTAACGAATATCTCGAGGATGAATCGTGAATACCTTGCAGCTGGCCTAACAAGTGAGAAATAACTTTTTATAACTGTAATGCGCCCTTCCTTGTGAAGGGCTTTTTTATTTGTGGAATAAGTATCTTCATAGATTATCGTTTATTTATGAAATACTATTGTTTGACACTTGCATGTTTAACGTTCATTCTTTCTTGCAAACAACCAGATAAAGTGAATAACGAAAAATTCAAATGGCCTGAAAATATAAAACCACCGGTAGCGGAAAAGAAACCTGTAGAACTTACTGCGCATGGCGATACCCGTGTTGATGAATACTTCTGGATGAATGACTATTTCAAAAAAGGGCCAGATAGTACAAAAGCGGTTGCATACCTGGAAGCAGAAAATGCTTATCTCGATACTATGTTTGCGGGAGCAAAGGATTTACAGGAAAAATTATTCCGGGAAATGAAAGGACGCATAAAAGAGAAGGATGAGTCGGTTCCCTATAAAGACAATGGATATTGGTACTACACAAGAGAGGAAGAAGGAAAGCAATATTCTGTTTATTGCAGGAGAAAGGAAACAATGGATGCGCCTGAAGAGATTATTCATGATGCGAATAAAGCTTCGGAAGGAAAAAGCTATTACGACGTATCAGGACTTGAAGTGAGTGATGATAATAAATTAATTGCAATAGGCGAAGATGATGTGAGCCGGAGATTGTACAGATTAAGATTTAAAAATATTGTAACCGGTGAATTTTTCCCTGAAACAATAATAAACACCGAGGGTAATGAATATGCGTGGGCAGCTGATAATAAAACGATTTTTTACATCGTAAAAGATATAGTCACACTTCTCGGTTTCCAGGTATGGCGGCATGAAGTAGGAACAGATCCGAAGAAAGATAAAATGGTGTATGAGGAAAAAGATAACCGTCATAGTATCAGCATTACTAAAACAAGATCAAAAAAGTTTATAATTATTGAATCTGAACTGAGTGAGCAGCAAAGTGAACATAGGTTTTTAGATGCATCGAATCCTACAGGAAATTTTACGGTCTTTCAACCACGTACAATGGGGCTTGTGTATGATATTTATCATTACAACGATAAGTTTTATATAAGAACTAATCTTGATGCCCCGAATTTTCGTTTAATGGAATGCCCTGTTGGCAAAACCGGGAAAGAAAATTGGAAAGAAGTAATTCCACACCGGGGTAATGTGTATTTATCTTCAGCATTGATTTTTAAAGATCATCTCGTTTTGTCTGAGTATAAGGATGGCCTTGTTAATATGAGGATCATCAATCAAAAAGATAAGTCGGAACACTATGTAGTTTTTGATGAGCCTGCATATTATACCTTTATCGGAATGAATATGGATTTTAATACCAATTTGTTGCGCTTTAATTATACTTCTTTGATAACTCCCGTATCTGTTTACGATTATAATATGGATACGAAACAAAAGGAATTAAAAAAGCAGCAGGAAGTGGTGGGAGGGTATGATAAAGAAAATTATGTAACAGAACGCCTGTGGGCAACAGCGAGAGATGGGCAGAAGATTCCAATTTCAATTGCTTACAAAAAAGGAATCAATAAAGATGGCAAAAATCCATTATTGCTTTATTCATATGGTTCTTATGGAATCAACTCAGATCCGTATTTCAGCAGTACCAACCTGAGTTTATTGGATCGTGGCTTTGTATATGCTATTGCCCATGTTCGTGGTGGACAGGAGATGGGGAGGGATTGGTATGAGAATGGCAAAATGATGCATAAGAAAAATACTTTCTTTGACTTCATTGATTGCGGAGAATATCTAATCAAGGAGAAGTTTACCAGCAAAGAACATTTGTATGCGCAGGGCGGAAGTGCAGGTGGTTTATTAATGGGTGCTGTTACAAATTTTCGTCCTGATTTATGGAACGGCGTGATTGCAGAAGTTCCTTTCGTGGATGTAATTACAACGATGAGCGATGCAAGTGTGCCACTAACAACCGGTGAATACCTGGAATGGGGCAACCCGGAGAACAAAGAAGAATATGCTTACATGAAATCGTACTCTCCATACGATAATGTTGAAAAGAAAAATTATCCAAACCTGCTTGTAACAACGGGGTTGCATGATTCACAGGTACAATACTTCGAACCTTCAAAATGGGTGGCAAGACTTAGGGCAATGAAAACAGACAATAATATTTTGCTTTTTCATACCAATATGGATGCTGGTCATGGTGGTGCCTCAGGCCGCTTCGATTACCTCAAAGAAGTTGCCCTGGAATGGGCTTTCTTGCTGGCGTTGGAAAACATTAATCAATAGCGATATTTTTTACAGCAATGCAAATTGATTTTTCCGGATTCAAAATGATATCTCTTCGTATAAGCTGTTTTCTCTTATCTGTATTATCCTGAAAATCGCAGTTCTATACAATAAAACGCTGATTTTTACGATTTTATAGAAAACTCCCTGCTTTTGAACCGGTCAGGCAGAATATTATTGCTATTTGTGTGTGTGTGTGCTGCCTTATATGCTGATTCACAGGTTAGTATTCCCATTTCCAATCTTCGTCAGAAAACCATCATCTTGACAGGTGATACCCTTGCACTTGATACGTTAAGTATCATTCCACGAACGCTCACAATTCAACGGGTTCCTCCTTCCGATTACAGGATAGATTTTATCAATTCAAAAGTTTATTTCATACAGCGGCCAGTTTCTGATACGTTGAAGATTTCTTACCGTGTATTTCCATATAAGCTAAACCCGGTTGCACAGCGTATCAGTTTCGATAGTATTATCAACAGGGATTATATTCAGCCGTTTACTTATATTGAAAATACATTGGCTGGACAACGTGGTATGTTTGACTTTGGTACTTTAAAAGCAAATGGAAGCTTTGGGCGGCAAATTGCGTTTGGCAATAGCCAGGATGCGGTTGTTAATTCTACGCTGAATATGCAGCTTGAAGGTATGCTTGGTGATAGCATTGAAATACAGGCAGCGATTACAGATAACAATATCCCGATACAACCGGATGGAAACACACAACAGTTAAATGAATTTGACCAGGTTTACTTACAGTTTAAAAAAAGAAACTGGCAATTAAGTTTGGGTGATATTGATATACGGCAAAACAAAAGTTACTTTCTTAATTTTTATAAACGATTGCAGGGGATCGCATTTCAAACAAGCAATAAAGTTTCACAAAATGTAACATCCAATACACTTGTTAGCGGTTCTATAGCAAAAGGAAAATTTAATCGTAATGTATTCAACGGGCTGGAAGGTAACCAGGGGCCTTATCGTCTCACAGGGGCCAATAATGAATTCTTTTTTATCATTTTATCGGGAACGGAACGTGTATTTATAAACGGAGAATTGCTGCAGCGTGGCGAAGACCAGGACTATATCATCAATTATAATACCGCGGAGCTGACGTTTACTCCTAAAAGAATGATTACAAAAGATAGTCGTATACAGGTGGAGTTTGAATATGCTGACAGAAACTACCTGAATGCAAACATCTACATGAATGAAGAACTGGAAATAGGGAAGAAACTCAAATTACGTATCGGAGCTTTTAATAACAGCGATTCAAAAAATTCACAGATAAATCAAATATTGGATACGCAGCAAAAACAATTTTTATCGCAGATAGGAGATAGCATTCAACGCGCATTGTATCCTACGGCCGTGCTTGATACGTTTGCTTCCGGGAAAATATTGTATGCAAAGGAATATTATATCAACGGTTCTGTTAGTGATTCATTTTATCGTTATTCGACAAACCCTGATTCTGCTAAATATAATCTGTCGTTCAGTGATGTTGGTGCGGGTCGTGGAAATTATATCGCAGATTTCAATGGCGCCAATGGTAAAGTATACAGGTTTGTAGCGCCGGTTGGTAACCAGAAGCAAGGACGGTTTGAACCTGTTGCTATTCTTGTTACGCCAAAGAAACAGCAGATTGTAAATCTCGGTATTGATTATGCGGTTACAAAGAATACACTATTCAAGACAGAATTGGCAATGAGTAATTATGATGTCAATACTTTTTCAAAAGTAAATAACGGCGATGACAAAGGCTTTGCCGCAAAATTTCAACTGACAAATACAAAGCAATTTTCCGGGAATAAAAAATTGCAATTACTTACAGGATTGGATTATGAATATGTGCAGGATAAATTCAAGCCATTGGAGCGGATCCGAAATGTAGAGTTCTCCCGCGACTGGGGGTTGCAATTGGTGAATAAACCAGTGACAGAAAATATTATAAAAGCGAATGTGGAATTAAAAAATCAGAAAACACATTCAGTCGCTTACCAGTTTATTAATTATAACCGTAGTGACAGCTATAATGGCTTTCAGAATTCCATTAAACATCGCATTGACCTCCGCGGCTGGCAATTTAATAACCAACTGATTGTTACAAATTTCAATACGCTGGCTGATAAAGGTGTTTTTTTGCGGCCGACAATTGATATGAGCAAGTTGTTGAAATCAGTCGCTAACCATCGTATTGGTATTAATTATGCTTTGGAAAAAAATGAAGTGAGGGATAAGACTACGGATTCATTAACTCCGCTTTCGTTCGCTTTCGATACTTATTCGGTATATGTAAAATCGGATGAGAGTAAGAAGAACAAATATGCGTTAACCTTTTTTACACGTGCAGATCAGTACGCAGATGGCAAAAACCTCGTCAAGGCTAACCGGAGTATGAATATTAACCTGCGCACAGAATTACTGAACAACCCTGAACATCAATTTATACTTGACGCTACATACAGAAAACTGAATGTAAATAATAAAGCATTGTCGCCACAGAACGAAGATCAAACTGTTCTTGGCCGTGCACAATACTCCGTAAATAAGTGGAAAGGTTTGCTGACAGGAGATATGTTATATGAACTGGGTGCAGGGCAGGAACAGAAAAGAGATTTTGCATATCTCGAAGTACCCGCAGGGCAGGGGCAGTACGTCTGGAATGATTATGACAGTAACGGTATTCAAAGCCTGAATGAATTTGAGGTTGCAATATTCCAGGACCAGGCAAAGTTTATACGCGTACTCACTCCAACGAATGAATTTATCAAATCAAATTATACAACTTTCAATTATAGCTTTTACCTGAACCCCCGGGCGATATTAAATGACCCTTCTTTGCGTGGTATAAAAAATTTTATATCAAGATTAAATTTTCAAAGCTCATTGCAGATAAATAAGAAATCGGTAGCACGTGGCGATTTTGAATTCAACCCATTTAAGTACGATTTGAATGACACAGCGCTGATTACTTTGAATACAACAATTGTGAATACTCTTTCCTTTAACAGGTTCAGCAGTAAATGGGGTTTTGATTTCGGTAACCTTCGGAATGGGGGCAAATCATTGCTTACATATGGGTATGAAAGCCGTGAGCAAAATGACTGGAACCTGAAAATAAGATGGAACATAAGTAAAGCACTTACTTTTTCTTTGAATAACAGATCTGGAAAAATGGCATTATTTACCGCGACACAATTATTTGACAACAGAAATTATGACCTGGATATAAACAGTATTGAGCCGAAATTCGATTTTATAAACGGAACGATGTTTCGTGTATCTGCAGGATATAAGCTGGAAACCAAAACCAATAAGCCGCAATACGGAGGAGAAAAAGCAAATTCAAACTCTATCAATGTGGAAACGAAATATAATATTTTGCAAAACAGCGCACTCAGTGGCAAGTTTACTTTTGATAACATTGATTATAACTCGAAGCAAGGTAATACTGCAAATTCAACGGTGGGCTATATCATGCTGAATGGCTTATTGCCGGGAAAGAATTTTATCTGGAATATAACTGTTACAAAACGGTTGTTAAACAACCTGGAACTAAGTGTGCAGTACGATGGCCGTAAACCTGCTTCTACACGTACTGTTCATACAGGAAGGGCATCCCTGACGGCTTTGTTTTAAGATGGCTTTTCTATTGCCTTTATCAATGCGAACAATTCAATATTCTCTTCAGGCATGGGTATACCTTTTATAAATCTTTCTACATAAGTTACTTTTATCCTTTTAAAGTTTGTTTTTTTCTTTTTTGAAGCAGCGGTTACTACTATTACTGTTTCGATATATTCTTTTTTAAGCCCGTATGTGTAAATGCCAGCGAAATATTTTCCTGCAGGAACATCTTTTAAATTAAGATTGTAATTGCTGTCGGTGATCGCTACCTGAACTACTGTTGCCGGGCCCGTAAAATCATATTTATCTAAAATTATAATTGCGGAGTCAACTGATACCTGACGTTTATCAGCGCAATGAAGCTGAAAGACGAAGTCACTTTTTGTAGATTTTTGTTTTTTTCTGAAGAGGGGAGATTGATTATCTGGTTCTGCTGCAAATACATTGTTTAACAGAAGCGGGAACAGGGCTAATACTGCCAGGATTCGGGGATAGTACGGATAAGTGTTCATAAGCTGAATTTTGTTAAAACGGATTTTGCCTTTTTGGTTTAATCATAGAATTGGCAACTTTCTGATCATTCAAAATTCCTAATACAAAATTTAAAAAGAATTTCCGGTTTTGCAAGATTTCCGAAGTATTCCTTACATAGTATTTCTTCTATTCTTCGTTTTTTTACGTAGTATTTCTATGAAAGTTGGTAAGAAATCATGTCAAAAGCTGAGGATTCGTTTGTTACATATTGCGGCAATAGTAGGTAGCGGGTAGCTGCATGCAGATAAAAATGTGGTAAATACGATTATAGTTTGCAGCATAAAAAAACCGGGCTGAGTAGCCCGGTTGATGAAATTATTTTCCGTGGATTAAAGATGCGCTTCAATCTTTTTTACAAAATTACCTTTTGGCTGGGCACCTACTAATTTATCAACCACCTGTCCGTCTTTGATAAACAAAATTGCCGGAATAGATGTGATACCATAGTTCATGCTTACTTGCGGATTGTAGTCCACATTTACTTTACCGATATTTACTTTACCATTATATTCTTTAGAAAGCTCTTCGATAACCGGCCCGATAGCACGGCAAGGTCCACACCATTCAGCCCAAAAATCCACCACAGTTAATTTATCGGAAGCTATTACTTCATTCTGAAAATTGGAATCATTAAATTCTTTTGCCATTGTATTTAGTGTTTTAATTTTTCAAGTTTCGATTAATAAAGACTGCAAATTTAAGTCCATTCCTGTTAACACAAAAGACTGTCATATGGTTGTGTAAAATTTGTCAAAATGCCTTTTTTTACTGCCAATCAATGCATAAAACTTATTGATTTTAACAGGTGCAAGGTTGCTAACTCGTCACTACCTGCACATCTACCTCTGGTTTGGTTTGTAAAAACTCAATCAATTCGTCATTCATTTCAACTCCACGACCAGCGCCTACAAGGCTGATTCTCATGTTAGTGCCTTTGTCTGTTAAAATTATCCGTAGATTGGTTCCCCCGGGAAATTTCTTCAGATTTTTTTCGAGAAACACTACCATATCTTCACTAACATCTTGCGGAGCCGCTTCAAGGTTTAATTGTCGTGTAAGATTTCGCTTAACGGTTTCAGCCAGTACAATACCTGATACGTAAAACCGGTATTCATCCTGGTTGTAGGCCTGTTTGAAATAACCTGTAATCAAAACAGAACTTCCCTGCTGTAATAAAGGCGACATTTTCAGGTAATCTTCACGAAAAAGCGCAATCTCCGTTTTCCCGGTGTAGTCTTCTACGATAAAGTTTCCATATTTGTTGCCGTTTTTCGCAGTCCTGTGTTGCGCATCCGATACCAGTCCCAGTAATCTGAAATTTCTTCCCGGGTTTGGCTGCGATTTTATTTCTGCTTTGAACTCGTTGTAGTCAGCAATAGAAGTAATACCATAATGCTTCATTTCAAACCGGTGATGATCTAATGGATGGCCACTCAGAAACATTCCTGTTACTTCTTTTTCATGATCCAGTTGCACAATCAATGGCCAGGGTGGGCAATCAGGAATTTTAGGCGGTTGTACATCCATCACTGCAGGTAAGTCTCCAAACAG
>JAEUVI010000125.1 GCA_016787105.1 Chitinophagaceae bacterium
TATCTTAAGTTTCTGATAGTGGAAGTGCAATAGATAATGTAAGGTGAGTGATTATTTCGCAACCTGAAACTTTCCCGATTCAATCAGTTTGCCATTCATATCTTTTAACTGGTAGATATAAATGCCACGATTGTAATCAGAAACATTCAATGTGGTTTTTGGAGTTACATTTTTTATTTCTGATACCTGCTTGCCAATGAAGTTAAATACCTGTATGGTATACCCTTTATCATATCCTTTTTGAAAATCAAAATTGATAAATGAAGTAGCAGGATTGGGATAGAACTTTAATATCCGTTCAGGTAATGGATTACCGGGTTCGTTTCTCTGCTGGGCGAGTGAAACAACGGATAAAAAAACAATAAAAGGTAATATTAGTAAAGTTTTCTTCAACGAAACAAATTTACGTTTTATTATGTCAATGATAGTTCCTTTTTTTTGTTTGTGCAAGGTAAAAACCCTTAGTACGGAAAAAATTATAAATCAATAAGTTGCAAAAACACTTGTTAGTTTTTTAACAGGAGTTTAAGTATCAGGCTCCTGTAATCAAAACCTTGGGCAAAACATTGCATCTACGCTTGAGCTTCTTTTTGACCATCCAATATATGTAACAGATAATTCAAACCCACCTCTTCCATAGCTTGACAGTTTAAGATTTGACACATTCACATCATAACTGAGTGCTACAGAAAAAGGGTTATAGTCTAGTTTGATTACAGGTACGAGTGCATCATTCCAGCGGAAGAATGTACCAAGATGAACAGTGTAATCCGGATGATCATAATCTTCTCCGAGTTTCAATCCATACATTGCACCAATCACAGCTTCGGAAAAAGATCCTTGCCTGGAATAATCGCCTAATACAGTCATATAGGCCTGATCTGCCACATTGAACCGGATACCCCCGGAATAAACCCATTTTGCATTTAATTCAATATTGGGGTTTCTGTAAAAAGAATTTTTCGGACGATTGAAATGATGATAAGCCGCACCGATATAAAAATTATTTTCAGGGTTTTCATTAAGGCTGGCATTATAACTCATGCCTACGCTGCCATCTAGATATGTATATTGAGGTTGCAGGTTCGGTTCACCATCACCGCCTCCGTCATACTGTGTATTGGTGGTTATTTTGGAGCGATCTATCCTTCGTTGTACCATGCCACCCATAAAGCCTAACGATAAGTAACTATTCTTTTGATTGCTTAATGATTTATGATAATTCAATGCTGGCATTAAGTGTACGGAAGTCCACCCTGCTGATCCTGCTTTATCGTATAAAGCCTGCATGCCAATTGTAATAAAATCTTCTGCTTTACCAATAGGTCTTTTAAATTCAGCATCTACACCACCTGTCCTGTATGCATTCGTAATACTATTCCATTGGTCACGATATACTCCCTGAACACGAATGTCACCGGTAAAAATTCCGGCCAGGGATGGATTTCGCAGCATCGGGGTATTGAAGAATTGTGAAAAATGAATATCCTGCGAATGTCCCCAATTAAAACAACAACACATAGCAACAATCATTGTGGTTGTAATGGCACATTGCCTGCCCTGTTTCAATTTACTCTTTTTCATAACAATGCGTTTATTGTATCAACGAAACGTTTCCGGCAAATTTTATCAGCTCGCCGTTACTGCAATACACTTCAGCCTGGAAAATATAAACATCTGGCTGTGGTGGTTTTCCTTTAAATGTTCCATCCCAGCCATAACTGGCATCATTAACCGGGAAATTTATTTTTTCATAAACTACTTCCCCCCAGCGATTAAAAATTCTAAGTACCTGCATCCGGTCAATTCCTTTTCCACGCGGGTAAAATTTATCATTGCTGCCATCTCCGTTTGGCGAAAATGTATTTGGTATAAAAATGTTTCCATCACGGCATACGACTACAAGGCTGATTGTATCTGTATTCCGGCATCCATTGCTATCTACAAAAGAAACTTTGTAAGTGGTGCTGAAGCGAGGAGTAGCCACAGGTTGAGGACAATTTGTGCAGCTTAACCCGGTATTTGGCCCCCAAAGCCAGGTAGCAGTATTGGGGGAATAAGTAGCAGGTATTTTTATTGATTCCCCGGAAAGTATTGTTATGGTTCCCGGCATATCAGCAACAGGCAATGGGTTTACAATAATATTTTTTGTAGCAGTATCCCTGCAATTGCTGCTATTTGTGGCTATAGCAGTGATTA
>JAEUVI010000132.1 GCA_016787105.1 Chitinophagaceae bacterium
GGGCTTCAGTTTTTTTATTTTCTGCACAAATGTACGAATGGGAGGCAACCTTTTATTTCAAAAGAACGATTTATACAATTAAAAAAATGCAACTTACCAAACCTGTTTACCCAAAAATTTATAATAAAAATAACAGTATGAAAAATCAGTTAATTAGTTTCTGTTTAGTTATCGCTCTTTTTATTTCTGCCTGCAGCAAGGATAATAATAGTAATAACAATGTTAACCCCTCTGATGGGACCTGGCGTGTGACCCTTTTTACAGACAGCGGCAATGATGAAACCTCCGATTTCAATGGTTATACTTTTGCTTTTGGCAGTAATGGTGTATTGACTGTGAGCGGCGGCTCTTCAAAAACAGGGGCATGGAGCCAGACCTCCAGCAATTTCAATATTGATTTAGGCGAAAAATCTGATGCGAATAAACCACTGGGCGAGCTTACCGACAACTGGGATATTATTTCCATAAGTGCTACAGAAATTAAACTTCAGGATGATAACCCGGCCAGTGCAGAATTTCTGACATTCAAAAAGAATTAATCGCGCCCTTCAACATAAATCATAAAAGGCAGTCTCAGATGACTGCCTTTTTGCTTTCGCTATATTGAAGACGCATGAAAAGTAGCTGTAATGATTTTTACGGGAGAAACTAAAATCAATAAACCTTTTATAGCGGGTCGGTGAGTACGCCATTACCCGTTTTTCAAATAATGATAAGGCCGACAGAGGTATAGAAACCGGCTATGAAAAAAGAGTAAGCCGGTTTCTTATATATGGAACCCAACGCAGAACGTTTGATAGCTCTTTGCAATATCAGCGATTTCATATTTTCTAAAGCGATGAAAGATGCCTAAAAGAAAAATTTTAAACTGCCTGTTTTGAATTTTACATACTTTCTTTCACCCTGCTTATTCTTTCTTTCGCTGCGTCTGTTACTCTGCTGATATTTTCTTTTGCAGCTTCTCCGCCTTTAGTTGCGAGGTTGCCAAGGCCGTCTATCCAGGTGCCGGTCTTGCGTTTTATACGCTTACGCATATCGCTTCCTTTTTCGGGCGCTACTATCATGCCGATTGCAATACCTGCAGCTACTGCTCCTAATATTCCCAATACTACTTTTGTTTTGTTTGTCATATGATTTTATTAAAGGGTAAATAATAATAGACACAGTTTTTATTTCAAATAATCATACCATTTTTATATACCCTGAATAAAGAAGGGTACCTGTATTGTTTATTAAAATATTGGGGTTGATTTTCTACAAAGAATTTCAAATTTTTAATGTCAGTTAAAGTAAAATGCTGCCTTCCTATCTCATGTGTGAATTTGCAAAACCTACTGGCATGGTTTTATGCCTATTTGTTTTAAACATGCAAACATGAGTACAACACTTATAGATCTGATGGCAAAAAAAGAAGGAATGAATACTTTGCCTAAAGTAGATCCAAATACACAAAGCATTTCAGCTAAAGATGAACAGGAGGTAAACCTATTATCACAGGCTGCTATTACAGCTGTGCTGGCAGCCTTTTACAAATACAGTCGGGATGAAAACAATGCGGAAGCTATTTTGGAAAACAATGAAATAATGGATTGGCCTGATAAGCTATTTGGTAACAACAAAAGTAGCCTGGTGGTTAAAATTGCTTCCTATGCAGGAGTAGGCGCCGCACAGGCAAAATCGAAAGTGTATAAAGTAATTGCTGATTTCATCCAGGTAATACAAGAAGTAGTTAAGGATAATTCCGGTAAGTCTGTTAAAAGTGTATTAACGGAGGAGCGAAGCAATATTCTGTTACACCTGCCTGCGGTATTAGGTATTGGTAAAATGATTGATGACTCTACCCTCGATGACAGAACAAATAAAATGGAAGGCCCTGTATCAGGACTAATGCACACTATTGAAAAAACTTTTGCAGGTTCGGATAATACAGGGGGTAATAATTAAGCGAAAAGTTTATTCTGAATAAAATATGTGTCAAGTAAACTGCGGTCCAATGGTTTTTCCCATATGGTTACCTGCGATGAACTGACTGGAGCTGTACTTTGCTTATAAGCACTTATAAGATTGATTTTAAGGGAAGGGTATTCCTCGCTTATTCCATCTGCTTTATCCCATCCATATCCATCCGGTAAATTATTGTCTAAAAAAATTACATCCGGGTGTATCATTTTTATCATAGCGAAGCCTTCGGCAAGCGAGTTTGCAATAAAGGCATCGCAACCTTTTTTGATGAAGTAAGATTTTAGCAACAAACAAAAATCTTTCTCATCGTCTATAATCAGGATTTTTTTCTTTTGACTCATGGGATAAGGTTTAGAGACGATATGACGAAACTGCAGGTTGATAATTCATGCTATACTGCAGCTACATAATTCATGCTAAATATTTTCAGCTCTAATAATTAACGCCAAAACACTGGCCAGGATAGGCTTACCAGGCTTTAATCCACGTTTAAATTTGTGTTTGATCAAGAATTTTTTAATGAGTTTTTGCCGGAAAATTCGCAAGCAGAGATAAGATTTTATTGCAATCAACTGTTAGATATGCAGTTTTCTCCACATTTTGATTTAAACTGTTTCCTCTTATCTACACTTTGCTGAGACGTACCGTTTAAAATTTAGGGCATAAAATTTTCAAGGGCTATTTATATTTCTCAATCTAAATTTTTTTAATTCATTTCATAGAGGACGGTTTTTCAAATTGCCTGGTGTTCCCAGGCATTTTTTGTGGACATTTTTCTACACATTTTCCGGCTTCAATTTCTCCGTCATTTATTCATATCGCTGCTATTGCAGCAGGGGCTTGCGTTTGAGAAAAATATTGCTTATAATCCAAAGTTGGTTCCGTGTTTGTTTTACTGTTTTAGAGTATCAACACCAATTTATTATGCTGACACAAATAAGAACGCAACGGCAACAGTTGAAGATATTACCGCAGCAGATTCAATTGCTTAACATATTTCACATGACAGATATGCAATTGAGCCAGCTGATTAATGATGAGATAAATGATAACCCACTGCTTGAGCAAACTGTTGCAGATAGCGATAATGCTGCTGATAAGAACGCGAAAGATGATGTGCAGGATTATATGGGTCTTGATGAATATGTTAATGATGATATTCCTGATTACAAAACAGAATATCAGAATTATCTGCCGGCAGAAAGTTTTACAGGTGAGGCATGTGGTGAGAAGCCCGATTTCAGGGAAGATTTGAAAAAGCAATTTCGCCAGCAAAGCAATAATGAAGAAGAAATTAATGTGGCGACATACCTGATTGATTCATTAAATGATAATGGTATGCTGGAACAGGATCTTGTGTCCGTTTGTGAATACCTTTCTTTTTCTGTTAAAATCTGGAAAGATGAAAAGGATGTGGAACAAATACTTGAGAAAGTGCAAAAGCTGGAGCCTGCAGGTGTAGGTGCACGCAACCTGCGTGAATGTTTTCTCTTAAAATTAAGAAGGGGGAACATAAAAAGGCCCGATGTGAAAAAGGCAATTGAACTGGTAGAGTTTCATTTTGATGAATTACAGCATGGCAATCTTGATAAAATCCGCCGGGCACTTGAATTGGATGATGAGGAATTGAAAATAGTTTTAAAATTACTTGCTTCTTTAAAAACAGCATCTTTAGCTGATAATAATACATCTGCGGCATCTTCGTCATATATTAGCCCGGACTTCGTTATTGCAGAAGTAGAAGGAGAACTAAAAATATCACTCGCAAGACAATGGTCAAACGATTTATATATCAATAAATCATGGATCGAAAACGTAGAGGAAGCATCGGCAGATGCTAAAACAGGGAAGAGCGCAAAGCAATACATAAACAGTAAACTTCAATCGGCCCGTTGGTTTATCAATGCGATAAAAGAAAGGGAAATTAATATGTTGAAAATCATGAGGAACATTGTAAAGTTTCAGAAAGAATATTTCCTGGAAGGCGACATCATGCTGTTGAAACCAATGATATTGAAAGATATCGCTACTGTTAGTAATCTCGATATTTCTACTGTATCGCGCATTACAAGTAATAAGTATGCAGAAACACCATTTGGTGTGATTTCATTAAAAAATCTTTTCTCCGAAGGGCTGCCGGATAAGGAAGGTACTTCGGTAAGCAATAAAGTGCTAAGGAAGATTATTGAAGATATGATTGTGGTAGAAGATAAAAAGAACCCATATACGGATCAGCAGATTGCTGGCTTGCTTACAACTAAAGGATACCGGGTAGCCCGCAGAACTGTAGCTAAATACCGCGAGCAGTTACACATTCCTGCAGCACAACAACGTGGTGTGAGAGCAGAAATGGTCTGAGATTATAAACGTAAATTTGAAATACCAATCAAAATATGAGCACAATGCATAAAATTCTGGTTATAGATGACGATAAAGATATTTGCACATTGCTGAACCGTTTTTTAACACGTAAAGGGTATAGTGTAACTGAAATGTATCGTGGTAAAAAGGCGATTGAGTCATTGCAGAATAGCAGACATGATCTTGTACTTGCGGATTTTCGGTTAGAGGATATGGACGGAATTACGCTTTTAAAAAAGATAAAAGAACTATATCCTGATTTACCTGTTATCATTATTACTGGTTATAGTGATATAAAAATAGCGGTTGAAATAATGCGGGCCGGAGCTTTTGATTATGTGGTAAAGCCATTGTTGCCGGATGAAATATTAATGACAATAGAGAAAGCACTTTCGGCGCAGGAAAAAAATACCGCACAGGTGCAGGATTCAAATGAGCCTGTAACTAAATCCTCAGTGCCACAGGAATCAGGCAAAGAGCCAAAATATGTATTTGGAGATACGCCTGTGTTTAAAAAGATATTGCAGCAGATAAAACTGGTAGCGCCTACTAATTATAGTATCATTATACATGGTGAAAGTGGAAGCGGAAAAGAAGCTATTGCTAACGAAGTACATAAATATAGCAAGCGTAGCAACAAGCCTTTTGTTGCAATTGATTGCGGCGCTTTGTCAAAAGAATTGGCAGGCAGTGAATTGTTTGGTCATGAAAAAGGATCGTTTACTGGTGCAGTAGGACAAAAAACCGGGAGCTTTGAAGTAGCCAACGGGGGAACTATTTTTCTTGATGAGATAGCCAACCTTCCTTATGATGTACAGGTATCGCTGTTGCGTGTAGTGCAGGAAAGAAAAATACGCCGTGTCGGTAGTACAAAGGATATTGACCTGGATGTGCGAATTATTATAGCGAGTAATGAAAACCTGTGGGAAAAAACAAAGACAGGAAAATTCAGAGAGGATCTGTATCATCGTTTTAATGAATTTAGTATCGATGTACCACCATTGCGTGAGCGCAAAGAAGACATCATGCTTTTTGCCAATCATTTTCTGCAGCAAACAAATAAAGAACTGGGGAAAAATGTAAAAGGGTTTTCCGCTGAAACTGAGCAAATATTTAATAGCTATGTGTGGTATGGCAACTTGCGCGAATTAAAGAACGTGGTAAAGCGGGCAACTTTACTTTGTGAAGGGAATATAGTTGAGGCACGTTACCTGCCATTCGAAATATCTAATTTTTCCAGGCTTCAATTTGAAATGATGCCAGAGGAGATGCCAGCATCAGGAGCTAATACAGCAGAGGGAGTTCCGCCAAATATTCCCGAGCCGGTTGTTCACCGGAAGACGCTGAACATACCGCTGGGTGAAAGCAGCCTGAAAGCGGCTTCGCGGGATGTGGAGTATGAAGTAATTTTTGAAGCATTGAAAAAATGTAATTTCAATAAGTCCGAAGCGGCGAAACTGCTCAACATTGATCGCAAAACATTGTACAATAAAATAAGACAGTACCAGGAGCTTAACCAGGCACAGAATTCTTAGTAAGACTTGTCTCACACGTAATGAATACTTCGCCTATAAAAATTCTCATTGTAGAAGATGATGAAGACGATTTCTTTATCACAAAGGAATATATTGAAAGGATAAAAAACCAGCAATTTGTAATTGACTGGTGTCCATTATATACGGAAGCGCTAAAAAAAATATGTAGCAAGGAGTATGCATTATACCTTGTAGATTATTATCTCGGTGCCAGGACAGGGTTGCAATTGCTTAAGGAAGCCATCGCCTCCGATTGTGAAGAGCCAGTGGTTTTATTAACCGGGAGAGGCGATCACACAATGGATATAGAGGTAATACAAGCAGGTGCATACGACTATCTTGTAAAAGCTGAACTAAGTACTGAAAAGCTGGAACGATGTATCCGGTATAGTATGGAAAAAGCGCAAGCTGTAAAAGCGCTCCGTGAAAATGAAAGGAAATTCAGGAACATTTTTGAGAGATCGAAAGATATGGTTTTTGTGGCCGATGAGAATTTTATATTCAAAAATGTAAATCCGGCGGCTGAAGTACTGCTTGAGTATACAAAGGAAGAGCTGATACAGCAGAATTTTTTCAAACTTTTTACTGATATCAATGCGGCAGAAATGATACGAAGCGAACTTGAAGCTAAAGGTGTCGCTGATGATATAGAGTGTGATCTGCTTACAAAGAGTAGCATAAGTAAAAATTGTATTCTTTCCATTGCCTGCGAAAAAGATTCAAACAATAATATATATTACCAGGGAATAGTACATGATATTTCCACATTAAAAAGGAATGAAAAGGCAAACCTGCAATTGCATAA
>JAEUVI010000138.1 GCA_016787105.1 Chitinophagaceae bacterium
CGTACAGCAGTTGGTAATCCGAGCATCGGCGGTTTGTATTATGTAAGTTTTGCTTACAATGTACTTTAAACCATTCTTAAACTGATTAAAAGAAACTGTATGAAACATAAAATATTTAAATCCTGGATGGCAATGATTGCAATTGCTTTTGCAGGAATAACAATAGCATCATGTAATAAAGAATTGCCGGTAGCAGAACCAATAGTGCAAAAACCGCCTACCGGTTCTTCAATTGTAGAATTGCTCAACGATCCTGATTTTAGTTTTCTGAAAGCAGCTGTTACACGTGCGGGAACAAATCTTACAAACCTGTTATCCGATAAAACCGCTGTGTTTACTTTCTTTGCTCCAAATAATGCAGCATTTCAACTATCCGGAATACCAAGTGAAGCTGCTTTGGCAGCTTTCAGGCCCGGCCAGTTAGATACTTTACTCCGCTATCATCTTATTGGTGGCCGTGTTATTCACTCTTCCGAAATTTCAACAGCTTTTGCAAACATGTATTTGCAGAGTACGTTTGTATTAGCTCCTCCTTCAGCTACTTTGCCTCCGGGGTTAAGGATGCCAATATTTCCTTCAAAAAGATCAACAGCGGCATGGGTAAATAACATTCCTATTATTCAACCTGATATTGAAGCTGCAAACGGAATTATACATAAAGTAGCAGCCCTGGTTGCACCACCAACATTGCCGCTTTGGGCAAGGATAGCAACTGATCCTGACTTAACATACCTGAAAGCTGCTGTAGAAAGGGCAGATACAGGCGATCCAAATAAAACACTGCAGTCAGCTTTGAGTAATGTAGTTGCAAACCTTACTGTATTTGCACCTACCAATCTTGCGTTTCAGCAAATACTTACAGGGCAAATTACTTTAGCGTTAATAGGCCAGGGAATGGATCCTGCTACAGCGCAGGCAACCGCAGCTACATTAGCTTCAACACCTGACGTGTTTCAAAATCCGGCATTAGCATCAGTATTAACACCGCAGACAGTTGCCGGCATAGTAGCATATCATGTGCTTGGCATCAGGGCGTTTTCTGTAAACATTCCTGTTACAGAAACCAATACGCCTACACTATTAAATAATTTTGTTCCCACACACCCGGGCATATCTGTACAGGCTACATTTGGTGCTACTGGTGTGACGGCTGCAACTGTAAAAGGATTGGCTAATCCAACCGCATCAAATATTATAATAAACCCTACACCTGCGCCAAATGGTACCAGTGACCAGCATTACATTAATGGCACGCTGCATAAAATAGATCAGGTGTTGAGGCCACAATAAATTTTCTGCAGTCAGCATATAAAATGAAAAAGGCTGCCTCTTGTGAGGCAGCCTTTTTTCATTTGTGTTCGTTATTTATTGCCACGGATTATTAGCGAAATAATTATTACCAGTTGTGATTGTTAGCTGGTTTATTAGATCTTTTTCAATGGCTACAATGCGCATGGCGATATTGTAACGCACTTCAATTATTTCATCATTAAAAATACTTTCATTATAGGCTTCTACCTGCCTGCTTAATTCAGCTTTGAGGCGCTCCGTAGCGGAGGTACAGTTGATACGGGTTTTCATAGATATTGTTTTTTGAAAAACAATATTCCTCAATAAATTATTGCAGCAATCCTTGCACGGTAACTCACCATTTATTCACAACAGTTAAAAAAAACGGTTGTAGAAAAGCCTGATGAAACCGTACGCAATCGGTATCTACTTCCAGGCTCCCCAGTCGATGTTCACCTCAATATCGGGGTGAATGCTTTTTATAACCGGGCAGGTCTCGCCGGTATTTTTTAAAATGGTCTTAGTTTTTTCTTCTATTTCAACTAGTTTGGAAGGAATATGAAATGTTAAATTTATCCCTCCCACGCGACGGGGATCTGCCTTCATAATCTTCAAAACTTCAATTTTTACATCATTCAAATCAAAGCCCATGGTACGTGCCTTAATGCCCATAACCGTTATCATGCAGGTGCCAAGCGAGGTTGCGAGCAGATCGGTAGGGGAAAAGCGTTCGCCTTTGCCATTATTATCCACCGGGGCATCCGTTTCAAAATGATTGCCACTTTGCAGATGGGTACAGGTCGTACGGAGTTCTCCGTTGTAAACTACAGTAGAGGTCATTATATATTTTTGCCCTAAATTTACGTTACTAAAAACAAAAAGGATCCCGTGAAGAAACTCCTCCTCCTGATTACTTTAATAACCATTAGCACAGTCATTTTTGCACAGGATACTACGGCCACTGTTGAGCCGGTGTCAAGAAAGTCCGCAAAAGAAGAACGAAAAAAGCAACGTCGTGAAAAAATAAACACGATGATCCGGCAGGATGAAGAAGGGGTGCTGGCTTATCATAAGCAGAATATTTTCGGCATCCAGTTGCGTAGTATGGGTTATGGCCTTATGTATGAAATCGGGCGCATGAAAACTGTTCGCCGTACCATGACTTACAATATAGAGTTATCGGAAATAAAAAATTCAAAAGAAGATAAGGTAGGCGGTTTTTTTGTCGGCAATCCATACATATATGGCAAGATTAACAACTTCTACCAGTTGAAACTCGGTATCGGGCAGCAATACCTGCTTGGCGAAAAAGGAAACAGGAATGGTGTGGCTGTATCAGCTGTGTATGGTGGCGGATTGTCAATAGGTTTGTTGCGCCCTTATTATATCCAGGTTATAGATCCGTCCACTGGTGATTCAAAAACTATTAAATACTCCACGGAAGATAGTCTCCTTTTCGCACAGGGAGGCAATATCATCGCAGGTGGCGGATTGGGTAAAGGCTGGGGTGAAATGAAAATAAGGCCCGGGGTTTATGGAAAAGCAGGTTTGC
>JAEUVI010000190.1 GCA_016787105.1 Chitinophagaceae bacterium
AGTCACACTTATTAATATAATTTTTATACAAACCAGCGGCTTTCATTCGATTACCTATTCGTTAGGGTGCCTTTTGGTTGTATCTTTTAGCATTTATTATTTTTTTGAACTTTTTCGTCGATCTACATCCATTAATTTGACAGCAGAACCTGCCTTTTGGATTTGTTCCGGGCTCCTTTTTTATTATTGTTGTAGTTTCCCCTTGTTTGGTGCGGGAAGTTTATTATACCGCCTTCCTCGTTTTTTATTAGATAATATGCAAAGAATATTAAATGTCATGAACGTATTGTTATATACTTTATTTACAATTGCATTTTTATGCAGGCTGAGGATACCGAAATATACTTCACGATAATCATTGCAATGATCCTTGGGGTTATCCTCGTGGGATTTATTGTTACGATCCTGTTTTTCTACCAACGACGCCAGCAGCGGCAGGAGAAGGAGCTGTCCAGACTTAAAGATGAATATGAACGGGAAATTCTACGTTCACAGCTCGAAATACAGGAAAATACTTTTAAAAATATTTCGCAGGAACTGCATGATAATATCGGTCAGATGTTATCGGTAGTAAAACTTTCCTTATCAGTATTACCCATTGAAAAGGATCATCCAGCATATGAAATGAACAAGAATAGCCAGCAGGTACTTAATAAGGCGATTCTTGATTTGTCTGACCTTACAAAAAGCCTGCATACAGATCGGATTGCTGAAGTCGGATTGGCTGATTCTATCCGTTTTGAGCTGGCTTCAATCAATAAAACCGGAATTTTAAGAACAGAATATTCTGTAACCGGGGATGAGTTTCTTTTAAGTGGGCAAAAGTCAATTTTCCTGTTCCGCATTTTCCAGGAGATAGTCAACAACATCCTGAAGCATTCAAAAGCAACCCTGTTAACAGTAGATGTTATTTTTACAGCTGACGAAGATTTTATTCTTGAAATACAGGATAATGGAATAGGATTTAACGTGGAGGACAAAAAACATTCGCCAAAAAGTGGTGTTGGTTTAAAAAGTATATTTAACCGTGCCTATTTGATAGGTGCAACAATTGATATGAAGAGTGAACCGGGTAAAGGAACAAGAGTGACAATTGAATTACCTTGCCAGGAGGAGAATAAATAATGCGGACAATAAGCAAAATACAAGTTGCAATAGCAGACGATCATACGTTATTGAGAAAAGCACTTGCCCGACTCATTAATACGTTTGAAGGGTATACAATACTCTTTGAAGCAGAAAATGGCAATGATTTACGAAAAAAAATCATTCAGCACCAGGTACCCGATATTGTAGTACTGGATGTAAATATGCCTGAATTAGATGGTTTTGAAACTACAAAATGGCTGCAAAAGAATTACCCGCAGGTAAAGGTATTAGCATTGTCCATGCTTAGTGATGAATTGAGTATTATCAAAATGTTCAGGCTGGGAGCAAAAGGCTATTTGCTGAAAAACACGGAGCCTGAAGAGTTTAAACTTGCATTGGATTCAATAATAAATAAAAATGTATACCTCTCAGAGTATGTATCCGGAAAATTAATAAGCGGTTTAATGAATAAAGCCGATCAGGATCCGGAACAGGCAGTGCTGAACGAAAAAGAACGGGAATTCCTGCGCTGGGTTTGCACCGATTTATCTTATAAAGAAATAGGTGAGAAGATGTATGTAAGTGCCCGCACTGCGGACGACTATCGCCAGGCACTATTCACCAAATTAAAAGTGCATAGCCGAGTAGGCCTTGCCATTTATGCAATAAAAAATGGAATAGTTGAGATTTAAAAGCTCTGCTATTCCATTTTTCTGTAAAATATTTTAATCCAGCCGTATTACTACCGTCTATTTACTCAAATACATGCTTCTATCCTTATACAATTGCCTGAAATAAGGGTCACGTAAATCTTTTATAAAACGGATAGCTTCACCGGTTGATTTCATTTCTGGTCCAAGTTCTTTATTCACGCCCGGAAATTTATTAAAACTGAAAACAGGTTCTTTTATAGCAAATCCTTTCAGCTTCTTTTCAAATTTGAAATCTTTCAGCTTTTTTGCATCCAGCATTATTTTGGTAGCCACATTCAGGTATGGTATCTGGTATGCTTTGGCAATAAATGGAGTGGTGCGTGAAGCTCTTGGATTAGCTTCAATTACGAAAACCTTTCCATCTTTTACCGCAAACTGAATATTAATGAGGCCCTTTATATTTAATGCCCTTGCTATTTTTTCTGCATAAAACTCCATGGTTGTTACTTCCATTGGCGTCAGGTTGAAGGCTGGCAAAACCGCATTACTATCCCC
>JAEUVI010000231.1 GCA_016787105.1 Chitinophagaceae bacterium
CAGGTGGTGTTTCCGTTCATTCTCTTTTAACAATACCAGTTGCTAAAGGCCTTTTTCATAAAGCAATCAGTGAATCTGGTGGTGGACGTGATGGGGTTCTTACCGGCAGGCCAATTAGTAAAGAAAATGCTGATCCGCTATATCCTGTGTCAGCGGAAACAATCGGGATAAACTTTGCCCGCAAACATAAAATTGAGGGCACTGATGCGGATGCATTGGCTAAACTTCGATCATTGAGCATGGAAGAAATTTTGGATGGTGGCCAGGAAAACGATAGTGCAGGTCTTCGAATTTACTCAGGTCCGATACTTGATGGTAAACTGGTGGTAGAAACAGCAGAGAGTGCATACAAAGCAGGTAGGCAAGCGAATGTTCCGCTCATAATCGGTAATTGCAGTGCTGAAATTGGAGGAGCATTTGTTAGTAATGCAAAAACGAAGGAAGCCCTATTTGCATCTTTTGGCGAATCAGAAGCAGAAGCTAAAGCTGCTTTTGATCCTGATGGCAATAAAGAATTTGCAGAAGTTATCACAAAGTTTAACACAGACTGGGTATGGGGTGAGCCGGCACGGATGGCCGCAAGAGCATTTGTAGCGAAATCGGTACCGGTGTATGTGTACCAGTTTGGTTACGTTCCTGCAACGGCGCGGAATTTTGCAAGATATGGAGCCGGTCACGGATCTGAAGTTTCATTTGTATTCAATACCCTTAATGCCCGTTGGGGAAATCCTGGCGAGGCAACAGCTCAAGAGAAGGAATTGGCAAATATTATGAATACTTACTGGACAAACTTTGCCAAAACAGGCAATCCTAATGGTAATGGATTACCGGCCTGGCCTCTATATGATATTCAGAAAGAAAACATTCTTGATATAGATTTAGATGGTAAAGCTGTCAGCATGCCTGATCCACGTAAGGCAAGATTTAATGTAATTGAAAAAGCATTTAAGAAACGGGAACTTCTGCAATCACGTGGTATTTAATTGCTGAAGTTGCATATCAGTAATATTGGTAGGTAAATCCGCAATTTGTATAACAGTCTTTCAAATAGATAAAAGGAACTTTGCAGTATAACGGAAAAGATAAATTATGCAAAATGTGAAATTAAATAACGGCGTTGAAATGCCCATCCTTGGGTTTGGTGTCTTCCAGGTTACAGATTTGGCAGAATGTGAAAGAAGTGTAGTGGATGCAATACAAACCGGTTATCGTTTAATTGATACCGCAGCTTCATATGGTAACGAAGAAGCTGTTGGGAAAGCAATAAAAAGAAGCGGTGTGCCACGGGAAGAGTTGTTTGTTACAACAAAACTCTGGATTCAATCAAATGGATATGAAGAAACAAAGAAAGCCTTTGAGAATTCATTGAAACGATTGCAATTGGATTACCTGGACTTATACCTTATGCATCAACCCTACGGTGATGTGTATGGAGAATGGCGGGCTATGCAGGACCTGTATAAAGAAGGAAAAGTGAGGACCATTGGTGTAAGTAATTTTCATCCGGACAGGTTGATAGATTTGATTATTCACAATGAAATTGTACCTGCCGTAAATCAAATTGAAACACATCCTTTTCATCAGCAGATAGAAACACAACAATTCTTAAAAGAAAATAATGTGCAGATTGAATCATGGGGGCCGTTTGCCGAAGGGAGGAATAACATTTTTAATAATGAGATATTGCTTTCAATTGGAAAGAAATACAATAAATCAATTGCACAGGTTATTCTGCGCTGGCTCACTCAGAGAGGTGTTATTGCCATTCCAAAATCTGTACGCAAAGAAAGAATGGAGGAGAATATCAACATCTTCGACTTTGAGTTAAGTGATGACGATATGGAAGCAATCAAAACAATGGACACAAAATCAAGTGCATTTTTTGACCATCGTGACCCTGCAATGGTGAAATGGCTGGGAGAAAGAAAACTTGCGGATTAATCATAAAAAATAAATGAAACCAATGAAGAAATATATTTTTATAACAGCCTTTTTCTTCGCTGTTATCTTAAACAATGCAACGGCGCAAGACACTACGATATTTCCTAAGGGCGAGGTTGCGACAGTAG
>JAEUVI010000245.1 GCA_016787105.1 Chitinophagaceae bacterium
TTGCCATTTTTGCTTAGGTTGTTTACCTGTTATATAATAGTTTTCAAGTTTCCGGGTTTAAAACGTTTTTTTTTCAGTTACATTATATTATACGTAAAAAATTAATTAGCAACATAATGTGTAAAAATGTAAACATCCAAAAACGTTACTTCATAGATTGCAACAGGTCATAACAGAGTAGAATCAGCATTAGAAAATCGGGTACTAAGGATTAATTGGACCTTTACAAGACAAAAGGTGTTTATATAAATCAAAGGGAGCTGCTAATCAAAAAATCCAGATTTTTGGTAAAACAGTCTGGATATATCAAAACCGGGTCAAAAGTATAAAATATTTTTTTTTGATCCTATCAATTTGAAACAAACATTTTGTTTCTTCAATATTCTCAAAATCAGTAATATTGCTGCATTCGTTGAGCTACATTTGCAGCAATTCCAACTTTTGTGATTTCTATTTTAAACATTTTAAGGCACTGATTGATACTCTGAATAACACCCTTTTATGGCTTTTAATTAGCCTAGATACGAAGACTTATCCTTAAACTATTAAGCATGAAATTGGCATCGGGTTATTCATTTATTGACAAGATTAGTTTTAAGCTTTTATTCTTTCTCTTATTTGTTTACCAGGTATTATTCATATTCCAGGGGGTCAATGTTGCAGATGAAGGTTTTCATGCTACTTTCTACAAGCTAATATTTAAAGAACCAGAGTCTGTACAGTATAATTTCATGTTCTGGTTTTCCGGCATAGTAGGAGGGAGTTTTCATTATTTAATGGCCGATTTGGGCTTATGGGGTATTAGGTTGGCAGGTGTTATTGTAATCACGGCCACCAGTATCATTTCTTACGCCCTTTTGAAGAATTATATAAAACCTAATCATCTTAAAATAGGCTTGGTATTAGCAACCATTCTCATAAACAATAATCACAAGACTTTATATTATGATAATTTATCTGCACTTTTTTACAGTATAATAGCTTATTTCCTGTTTAAAGGAATAGAAAAAGATAACAAATGGAAATTGATATTAGCCGGACTCTTTGTGTCACTTAATGCATTTACCAGGCTGCCAAATTTATTAGGCTTGGGGCTTGCGGTTGTCATTGTGTTGGCAGGTATCTTAAACAAAAAGTCAAGTAAGTACCAGTTAACGCAGGTTTTTTTCTTTTTCAGTGGTTTCGCAATGACAACCATATTGGTGCTGGTGTTTATGAAGGCTATTGGACACCTTACTTATTTTTCCAACGCTATTGCGCTGGTATTTAAAATGGGTTCGCAGACGAAAGGCAGTAATTATTCATTGCCTGCAATGATTAAAGGACATTTTGTCCTATATATACGTGGCTTTATTTATTCTCTAATTTTATTGTTTCTTCTTATTATTCCCGATTTTTTAAAGAATTTACTGGCAAAGAATAAACGCCTGTCAGAAGATATATTTGTAGTTTCAAAAATTTTAATCTGGGTTTTATTGCTTGTAATCGTAGTTCGGGATGTTGACAAAAATGAATTGACCTTATTATTTTTTTCTGGCTTTACCATTATTTCAGGTATTTTAATTTTTTATAGCAGGGCAGCAATAAGTATAAAATTGCTAATGGCTATCGCCTTGTTTATATTCTTTGTTTATCCATTTGGTAGCTATCTTGGGCTGCTTTCAGTTGGGATTTATACTTTCTGGCTTGCCGCACCGTTGGTTATCCATTGCCTTGCCAATGTAAAGAAGATTCAAAACGTATTTACAATAGGTCAGTTAACTTCTGGTTTTTCTCTAGTCTTTAATGTTGAAGGTTATCAGTTAAAGCAGATCAAAATGGTTATCGTTGTGCTTTTCGCAGCACTGTGCTTAGAGCATGCGTACTTTTATCCTTTCTTTGATAAAAGAAACAGAATAACACAGCATTATGCGATAAATAATGAACATTTAAGAGGGATTTATACAACTAGGGATAGGGCTCAAGCAATCAACGAATTTCTGGAAGAATGTAAAAAGTATGTCAAACCAGGTGATTATGTGCTAGCTTATGATTGTATGCCTTTGTTTCATTATTTGACAGATACAAAACCATATATGCGCAACTCATGGCCTTATCTGTATCTGCCATCAGTGTTTAAAGAGGAGCTAAACAGACCTTTAGAGAACGGTAATACAAAACTGCCGGTAGTGGTATGGCAGACAATACGTCCTATCGGAAAAGGGGCAGATTGGCCAACTCATCCAGTGGTGCCCGATCTGGAATGGGCTGAAAGAAACAAAGACAGAAATGAAGCGCTGATTACTTTTCTTGAGAAAAATAAATACAAAAAAGTATGGAGCAATACAATTTTTGATATATATATACCTCCTGGTCAGTAAACAAACTGGCTATTTAGCTTTCTTAAAAAGCATTACATACCCGCAAAGATTTTTCTTCTTCTTTTTATTTACCTGCACAGGTTTCATCATGTGAAATTCGGAGAACTTGGGTATGTAAGAGTAAGAGATAACATTCCCGTCAACATCGCCCCATTGATGTTTTTTATACACCACTATCTTTTCATTCCAGTCATACATTCTTACTTCATACAGTTTGGAAGAATATTCACCAATAAAAACAAACTGGTACCATGTGCCTTCATTTAATGGAACTACAACGGGCATTTCAAATTCGCTTTCCATGGTGATGGATGCTTCTTTTAGTAAAATAAAGCCATCATTGGAATAAAGACCTTTCAGACTGTCAACCTGCTTTTTTATAAAATCATCATTACAGGATTGCAACCTGATAACATCCTGAGAAAATATTGTAGAGGAAAAAATAATAAGCAGCAGCGATAAGAAAAATAGTTTTTTCATAAGGGTCATGTAAAGATGGTGGTACAGGGCATAAAATTAATTTAATTTACAGGTGATCCTAAATTTTACCGGCTTATTTACGAAAGAAAAAGTACAAGAGATTTTTCTTCGTAATTGTCCTAAGAGGATACTTATCGTTAAGTGTTTCAGTAAAGTTGCTTTGTTGACAGTTTGTTTATTTTCCTGAGCGATTGAAATAAAATGAGTTACCCTGTTGTGTAGCAGTTAATACAAGGTCATTTATACATATATGAGGTGGTAAAGATGTGGTATAATAAATAACATCCGCTACATCTTCGGCTGATAAAGGCTTGAATCCATCGTATACTTTCGCGGCTGTATCTTCGTCACCTTTAAAGCGAACAATTGAAAATTCTGTTTCAGCAGCGCCGGGATGTATAGCAGTCACTTTAATATGGTGCCGGAGCAGATCTATACGCATTGATTCGCTGATTGCGGCCACTGCGTGTTTGCTGGCGCAATACACATTGCCACGTTCGTATACTTCTTTACCGGCAGTAGAGCCAATATTTATAACATGGCCTTTTTTTTCTTTTATCATAAATGGAAGTATTGCTTTTGAAACATAAAGCAGGCCCTTCACATTCGTATCAATCATTGTGTTCCAATCTTCGAGGCTTGCTTCGTCAAAGTAATCTCGGCCCAATGCAAGCCCGGCGTTGTTAATAAGGATATCAATCTTTTGCCATTGCTGAGGTATTTGCGCTATTGATTGAAAAACATCTTTTTGGTTTTGTACATCAAATGCAAGAGTGAGTACCGCCACATTGTATTTTTTTTCCAGTGTATTGCTCAATTCACTCAGACGATCTTTGCGACGGCCATTGATAATGCAATCGTAACCATGAGATGCAAATTTGAAAGCGCATGCCTTCCCAAAACCAGAAGTAGCGCCGGTGATAAATACGATTCCAGGCATAGTGAAGAATAGATTAAGTAATAAACGAAGATAGACGATTATCAATCATTTGCCTGCTTACCTATCGTATCAGGGTAACAGTTCCTTTTTTGAAGAATTTTCTTCCGAGATAATCTACGGCTTCTACCAACCATACATATGTGTTAGTAGCCTGAGGTTTGCCACCGATAGTACCGTCCCATCCCGGTTCATTGGTAGTAGTAGCGAAAACAAGCTGTCCCCAGCGATTAAAAATCCGAAAATAATTTATTTGCTGAATGCCGACAGCGATGGGGCGTATTACGTCATTTAATCCATCTCCATTTGGTGTAAAGGCAGTTGGTACAAACACCTGCGGCTTTGTAATAAATACTTTTACTTTTATCGTTGCAGAATCTGAACAACCAGCCTCATCAGTTACTAATACTTTATAACGAATACTGTCAATTTCTGAACTATACAGACCAATAGGGTTCGCAATATTTGTAGCCGATAAACCTGTTGCCGGTGACCATGAGTAAACAACCCCGCCAGTTGCATTGAATTGTAAAGGTTGATCCACTACAACAGAAGTATCTCTGCCAGCAAATGCATTTACTTTTGGTAAAACTGTTACCAGTATTGTATCTCTTCCCGGTTTGGGACAGCCGATATTGTCATATACAGTTAAAACATATGCCGTCGTACGGAAAGGCGTAGCGATAGGGTTTGGTAACTGCGGATTATTTAATGAAAATGATGGTGACCATGCAAATGTGCTACCTATAAACTGGGCGTGCAGTTGCGCGGATGTGTTGTAACAAATCATTGTATCGGCACCGGCCCTTGCAAGCGGGTAAGGAACTGTACGCACTGTTACTTCATCAGTGGCAGAACAGCTTCCGATTCTTGCAGTAATGCTGTAAGTTGTCGTACCGGTAGGGGTTGTTACAGGATTAATGATTGCAGGATCGCTTACGAGAGCTATTGGCGACCATTCAAAACGTAAACCATCAGTAGCCGCATTCAACTGGGCTTCATCGCCGAGGCAGATTGTCGTATCGCCCAGGGCAGTTAGTGTAACATGGTCTACAACACGCACAAGAACAGAGTCCCTGTTTTTACAGCCTTGTTCATCCACATCTACATAATACCAGGTTGTGGTTGTGGGTGAAACAGTAGGTGTAGCTGTATTGGCATTTACAAT
>JAEUVI010000269.1 GCA_016787105.1 Chitinophagaceae bacterium
CAATCTGGTGATGAAAGATTGATTGCATTAAAAGAATATCTGCCCGATGCAAAAATGGAAGACTGGGAATTGGAAACAGCGGGCCAGCGTGTACAGGTTATAAAGAAAGATGAAGAAGAAGGCGGGGTATTGGAATTCGGAACAGAAGTAGTAAGTGCAGCTGATGGCAGTATTGCCGCGTTGCTTGGCGCTTCACCCGGTGCATCTACTGCTGTATCTATTATGCTGGGATTACTGAAGCAATGTTTTCCAAAAGAATTTGCTACGAATGAATGGCAAAATAAGTTGAAAGAAATGATTCCTTCATTCGGACAATCATTGGCGAAGGATAAGGAGCTGTGTGAAAAAATCCGAATGCATACAAGTTCGGCATTACGATTGACAGATAGCTATTAAATCAACTATTATATTTCACTAATAAACGATTAGCTTTTATTGTCGTTTAAAATTATTTAAATTTGGGAAAATGCCTGTATGACGACGACAACTTTAAGAAAGCGGCTTGTGGACTTTTTACAAACTGCAGATGAAAAAAAAGTAAAAGCGATTTACACTCTTTTCCAGGAAGAAATAGAAGCTGGGTATCCGGAATATGATACTGAATTAAAAAAAGAATTGGATCGGCGTATTGAATATTACAAAACCGGAGGTGTTACCATCAGTGCAGCGGAAATGAAAAAAAGATTAAGAGCTGTTCGCGGAAAAGTATCTAAATGACATACAAGTACAGATTTAATCCGGTTGCAGCATATGAATATGAAGATGCTTATTTCTGGTACAGCATGATAAGTGATAAATTAGGAGATGATTTCTTAAAAGTATCTGAAGAAAGAATTAAGTTAATTTGCAACTACCCTTACTGTTACAGAAATACATACAGGAGCCTTAGAGAAATTTCTTTAAAGAAGTACCCATACACTATAATCTATGATATTGATGAACAACGGAAAACTATAATCATAACTGCAGTCTACCATCACCGCAGAAATCCAAAAAGAAAATACAGGAGAAAAAAATAAGAGAATTCACCCTTCCAAATGAATACTAAACACAATCATTCTTGAATAAATCTTATCCAGCACATTGGAGTATTTCAGGTATTCATCGCGGCTGTGCAGGTTACCAAGGCCATTGCTGATTTTTATTTCTGGAGAAAGTATAAAACTTGGGAAATAGAAATTGAAACCAACACCTGCCTCAATGCCATAATCATATTTTTTAATCTTCACCAGTTCCTCAGCTTTTCTTGCACGTGCATTCGATGCCAAATCAATATCGGCTTTTACTCCACCCAGCATGTACACCCGGAAATTTCCAATTCGATCACTATTGAATTTTACCTGTACCGGAAAGCTTACAATAATTGACTCTATTTTTTTCACCACATTCGTACCGAGATCATAATCCGGGTACTTTAATTTATAGAGCAAATGTCTTTCTGTAAATTGTAATTGCGGGTTAAATCTTCCTTCAAAACGATTGGATAAGCGTACAGTCGCGCCAAGCCCCAGCGAAAATCCACCTGCATTCCCAGGTTCAGCCACCATCACGCTGTCATTTTGCAAAAAAGTCGGATGCTGCTCTGTTTGAAAACGTGCCAGGTTTACTCCCAATGTTATTCCAAAATAATAGGGTTTGAGATCATGATCTTCAAGGTTTAAATCAACCTGCGCAAAAGAACTATGAAATGAAAATGAGAAAAGGATAACAACCAGTAATTGCTTTATCAATTGGAGGGCTTTCTTCCTGTGTAAATGCAACATATTCCTAAGCTTAGAGTTTTATACGAGGTAGCGGAATAACCTGTCTTATTTAATATATCTGTGAACTGCTGTCGTTCCGGAAAAGCTTTGGCTGATTCGTTCAGGTATTTATAGGCTTTTTTGTTCTGTGAAAATAACCCCGCCATTTTGGGGGCTACTATGCCCATATATAAGTGATACAAACTGCGGATGGCGCCGTTTTTTGGCTGGGAAAATTCCAACACCACCAATTGACCACCGGGTTTCAACACCCGCAACATTTCTTTCAACCCCTTTTCCAGCGTTTCAAAATTCCGCACACCAAACGCTACTGTTACCGCATCAAACGAATTTTGAGGAAAGTTTATTGTCTCACTATCACCGGTTTGCAATTCTATGATTGACGTAAGTCCCTCTTTTTCAATCTTATTTTTCCCCACAGCCAGCATTTGAGCAGAAATATCAATCCCTGTTATTTTCTGAGGCTTTACAATGCGGGCCGCCATGATAGACATATCACCTGTACCACAGGCTACATCAAGTATATTTCCCGGATTATCTTTCGCGAGTATTTTCAATGCTTTTTTGCGCCAGCCAACATCAATACCTGCAGAAAGTACACGGTTCATGAGGTCGTAGCGACCGGCAATATCATCAAACATCTCGGCCACCTGTTCCTTCTTGCCTTTACTGGCATTATCAAAGGGTGTAATGTGGTCGTGTGGTAAACTTTCTGCCATGGGCCGCAAAGTTAAGTGATGATTTTTTATGTTACCGGCTTTTGTACTACTATAAAGCTTTTCTTGCGTCGCACCCTTCAACATTCTGTCCAATGTTCAGCCAATTAATAACACATTGCCATTTTTTTAAAGTATTGCTCCGCTTTTCAAGGCGGGGGATACAAGATGAAAGATTAACCGACTTTAACCAAATTGATTTCAAAAAATCTTCCATTAGGCTAAAGTCTCAAGAAATTTTCAATTGAACCACGCCTTAAAAAGGCGTGGCAATAGAAATGCAGCGATGAATGCAAATAAAAGCAGGGTTTTACTCAAAAAAACTTTCGTGAAATTTGTGTAATTCGTGGCAAGTAACCTTTCTTCCTTACTTTGCACACAAATGGAAATCATTTCCGCGAAATATCTTATCAGCAATGCAAAAGTGGAAGCTTGCCCCAAGGCCGATCGGCCGGAGTATGCATTTATCGGCCGTAGTAATGTAGGTAAATCATCATTGATTAATCTTATTGCAAATAGTTCAAAGCTGGCAAAGACATCATCCTCGCCGGGAAAAACGCAATTGATAAATCATTTCGATATCCTGTCAAGCGATAAACAAAAATGGTATCTCGTTGACCTGCCAGGTTATGGCTATGCGAAACGAGCGAAATCGCAACGCAATGAATGGGATAAAATGATTCAGGATTATATACGCAAGCGTGAAAACCTTGTCAACCTGTTTGTATTAATAGACAGCCGCCACGAACCGCAGGCAATTGATTTGGATTTTATTAATTCACTGGGCAAATGGGGAATTCCTTTTTCAATCGCATTTACCAAAACAGATAAGAATAAACCAAAAGCAACAGAGCGGAATGTATACGGCTTTCTTGATGAATTGAAAAAGACATGGTCTGCGCTACCTCCCTTCTTTACTACCTCCGCAGTCGAAAAAACAGGAAGAGAAGAAATTCTTGATTTTATTGCGGATTTGAATAAGAAAGTAAACAGCAAATAAGCAACGCCCGTTATCGTCCATTGGCATTTATCAGTTTTGCTACCCTGTCTTCCAGTCTTTCAGAAGTCATATTTTCTCTCATGCTATCTACTTTTATCGGGAAACAGAATGGCGTTAATTGCTGTGGAAAAGTTATTACGACCTGTGACTGCTGTACACGATTAAGCATATCCCTCAATCTCACCTCTTCCATCTGCTGATCAAATACTTCCTGGTATGCCTGGCGCAACAGCAAATTATTTCGTTCGTATTCTGAAAACACAGTAAACAAAAGAGAAGCGGAAGCTTGCAGATGCCTTGCTTTTTTTTGTTCACCCGGATAACCCTGGAATATCAATCCGCCGATTACCGCAATATCCCTGAATTTTCGCTTCGCCATTTCTGTTGAGTTTACACTTCGTTGAATATCTTCAAACAAATTATCGGCGCTGAATAATTCGTATACATTCGTATCGTCCACCGGTATTGGCTGATCGCTTAGTAACTCAAACCCATAATCATTCATAGCAATAGAAAACGTAATTGGCCGCACCCTGCTGATGCGGTAAGCGAGAATAGCCGCCATGGCCTCATGCACCAATCTTCCTTCAAAGGGGTAAACGAATAAATGATATCCGTCTTTGGTTTCTATCTGCTCAATCAACAGTTCAGTTGCTTTTGGAACATGCGATAAATTTTCCTGCAAGTCAAACAATGGTTGCAATACTTCCAGTTCCGGCTCTGGTTTGTCCTGTGTGAGGAATGTTTCGAATGAAAGTTGATTCCCGGATTCAGAAGATTGATAGTATTTTGTATTCAGATTGTCCTCTGCAACATTTTTATTTTTTCCTCTTGATTTTTTACTTACTTCCTCCGTGTTGTATGTTTTTACTTTTTCCTTTATCCTTTTTACTTTATTAAGCTGCTCCCGCAATTTCCTTCCCAGATTAGAGCTCAAAGGCATTCTTCCACCCTGCCAGCTTGGTACTATTGATTTTTTTGCACTTGATTTTTTTACATAAGCCGTCATTTCCTTAATGGCTACCAGTTCCAGTTGCCTTCCGGCAAACGTGAATACGCTACCGGGTTCAAGCCTTGAAACAAACCATTCTTCAATAACGCCGATAAAGCCTCCATTCATCATTTTCACTTTCATCATAGATTCACTCACGATGGTGCCGATATGCAAGCGATGGCGCATCGCTATTTTGCGGCTATTAATTTTGTACAAGCCATTTATTATCTCTACTTTTTTATACTCATCGTATTGCTGCAATGCATCACCACCGGCTGTTATGAAATAAAGGATCTCCTTCCATTCATCTTCCGTTATTTCTTTATAGCAATAAGTCTTTTTTATTTCTTTAAAAATTTCATCAGGTATAAAACCATCGGATATTGCCAAGCTGCAGAGGTATTGCATCAATACATCGAAACAAAGCAGCATCGGTACCCGGCTTTCAATAATATTTTCCTGGATAGCGCTTTTCAATGCCGCAGCTTCTGTGAGTTCCAATGAATGTGTGGGAAGGAAATAAATTTTACTCACAGCATCCGGGCTATGACCGCTGCGACCTGCACGCTGTAAAAAACGTGCTACTCCTTTTGGAGAACCAACCTGTATAACGGTTTCAACAGGCCGAAAATCTACACCCAGGTCAAGTGATGCCGTACATACAACTGCTTTCAATGTACCACTATGCAGTGCCTCTTCTACCCAAACCCGCAATTCATGCTCAATACTACCATGGTGCAACGCGATAGCTCCTGCCAGGTCAGGCGCTGCCGTCAGCAATGCCTGGTACCACATTTCACTCATGCCCCTTGTATTGATAAATATCAGTGTAGTTCTGCTGGAATGAATAATTGGGATTACTTTATCCACGAGCTTTATTCCCAAATGACCGGCCCAGGGATATTTTTCAATTTCATCCGGGAAGATAGATTCAACTACCAGTTGCTTGCGCATATTGGCACTTACAATTATTCCTTTGTCTCTTTCTGAAATAGAGGCGAGCAATACATCTTTAGCTTCCTCCAGGTTACCGATAGTAGCGGAGATGCCCCAGAGAGTGAGTGCGGAGTGGTGAGTGGGTAGTAGGGAATCCGGAGTAGATGACAAAACGTTTGTAGTTGGAGACAAAACTCCCGACTCAGGACTACCGACTACAGACTCCTTACTCCCCACTATTCTCGAAACAGCCAGTTCCACCTGCACGCCCCGTTTGCTTCCCAGTAGTTCATGCCATTCATCAACCGCAATAATTTTTAATGATTGGAAAATTTCCGTGTAATTTTTTTGCGCAAGCAATAAATGTAAACTCTCCGGTGTAATAATTAATACTTCAGGCATTTGCCTTTTCTGCCGTTGACGTTCTGCTGTATCAGTATCACCATTGCGGATGCCTATCTGCCATTGCATTCCGAGTTCTGCAATTGCTTCTTCCATAGCACGGCCAATATCTTTTGCCAAAGCACGCAGCGGTGTAACCCATAAAAGCTGCAAACCATTTTTAGTTTTCTTTTTGTAATCGCCGGGATGATTGTTGATAAACTGAATAACAGCGCCGAGAAATACAGAGTATGTTTTACCACATCCGGTAGGTGCATTTATAAGTCCGCTATCACCACGGAGTATATGCTGCCATGCCTGCTGTTGAAATGGAAACGGCGCCAATCCTTTTGCAGCAAGCCATTGTGCTATTACCAGGAAACCTTTTGATTGCTCCAAT
>JAEUVI010000273.1 GCA_016787105.1 Chitinophagaceae bacterium
AAGGATCATCCTGATTTTTATGAAAGAGATTGGGACGGAAATTTCAAATCGCCATACAACTGGAGTGATGTAATTCAAATCAATCACAATAGTATTGCTCAGCAAGATGCTATGATCGATGCAATGCAGTTCTGGCTTACTGAGTGTAATCTGGATGGATTTCGCTGTGATATGGCGCACCTGGTTCCACTTGATTTCTGGCGAAGGGCGAGAAGAGAACTGGATGCTGCAAAACCACTATTCTGGTTAGCCGAAACAGAAGATGTGCACTATCACGATGTTTTTGATGCAAGCTATGCCTGGGAGTTTTTGCATAAGATGGAACAATACTGGCGCCGGGAAACGGATATAGGTGGATTGGATCATGTATTGTATGGCTATAATGCACGTTTCCCCGAAAATGCACTCAGGGCTTTTTTTACCAGTAATCATGATGAAAACTCTCATAGCGGCAGTGAGTATGAGCGCATGGGAGACTCAGCAAAGGCATTTGCGGTATTATGTGCCACCTGGAATGGAGTACCATTGATTTACAGCGGCCAGGAGTTGCCAAACCGGAAGCGATTGAAGTTTTTTGATAAAGATGTGATAGAATGGTCTGGAAATAATGAGCTGCATGCTTTTTATAAAGCATTATTGAACCTGCATAGCAGTAACCCGGCTTTGCGGGCAGGCGATACAGCGGTAGCTACATACAGGCTGGCAGCTTCAGAAAGGAGCGTATTTGCTTTTGTAAGAAAAAATGGCGCTAACGAAGTATTGGTAATACTAAACCTGTCTGGCGATTCAATTTCTTTTCAGTTAACAGACGGACATGCGTCTGGCATTTTCAGAAATATATTTTCCGGGTCAGCAATAAATATAAGTACAGGTAGTGTACTCAGCCTTAATGGATGGGATTATCTGGTTCTTGAAAAATAAAATCTATTCTTAAAGGCAGAACAAACACAAAAAAGTTATGTGGTTGTTCTGCTTTTCAGGAAAAGCTTATAAGAGAGATTCTACAATTAAATCGTGAAAGTTCTGTTCAGCATTGCTTATCCATGAGGGAAGCGTTTGAGGAACAATTTTCCACTGGCTATCTTCTTTTTGCATGCGGAACATGATCCTGTTGCCACGGTCATCTACTACATCTACGGTAAAAAAGCCTTCATTCACGCCACCAAGTTTTCTGAAGTTAAACTCTCTCAGGCGGCCTTCAGTCTTCACAATTTTAGTAAACTGTATATTTCTTTTAAACTGGATATTCATTCGGTTCAAGATTAAGAATATATTTAGCTGCAATTTTTATGCTAAGCCGCAATATATTGATTAAAAGTTCTTCACAAATACTATTTATTATTGTTGTTAAAAAACAATATCTCTATTAACTTGATTTCGTACTTTTTATTTCTCAAATGTGGATATTTTAAAAAAATAATAACAAAATGAAATTTTTAAAGCTTGTCATGCTGACCGCATTAACTTTCCTGGTAACCAGTACAGGGTTTTCTCAATTACGGCTACCTGCTGTTTTATCATCCAATATGGTATTGCAGCAAAATGATTCTGTTAGTTTATGGGGATGGGCACAGCCGTCTGAAAAAATTTTTGTCACCACAAGCTGGAACAATCAGACAGATTCTGCAATTACCAGCAATGAAGCGAAATGGAAATTGAAAGTAAAAACACCTGCTGCCGGCGGGCCATTTACCATCACATTCAAAGGCGGAAGTACCATAACACTGAATAATGTAATGATAGGCGAAGTATGGGTTGCTTCCGGGCAATCGAACATGGAATGGAGTTATAATGCCCGGGTAAATGACATGCAGCCGGAGTTGAATGCGCATACCAATCCAAACATTCGTTTTTTTCATGTGCCTAAAGCTGGAGCAGATTGTCCACAGGAAGATACAAAGGCGCAATGGGTAGTGTGTGATTCCAATACAATAAAATCATTCAGTGCTGTAGCTTATTTCTTTGGAAAAAAACTGAGTACCGATTTAAATGTGCCGGTTGGCTTAATCAATACAAGCTGGGGTGGTACACCTGCGGAAGTATGGACACCAGCAGGACTGGTGAATAATGATCCATCACTAAAGGAATCAGCTGACAAGCAAACAAAATTTGATTGGTGGCCCAAAGATCCTGGTGTTACTTACAATGCAATGATTGCACCGCTTACCAATTTTTCTATTGCAGGTGCTATCTGGTACCAGGGTGAGGGCAATACGGTGGCGCCGTCTACTTATGGCAAACTATTTACTACCATGATCGATGCCTGGAGAAAGGCATGGAAAAAGGATTTTCCTTTTTACTATGTACAGATTGCCCCGTTTACATACGGTGCTAATAATAATGGTAATCTTATTCGTGAACAGCAGGCTATTGCATCAAAACATAACAATGTAGGAATGATTGTAGTGTCTGATATTACCGGCGATACGACTGATATTCACCCGAGAAATAAAAAGGATGTAGGTGCAAGATTAGCTAATTGGGCATTATCAGAAACCTACCACAAACAAGGAATCGCTTACAAAAACCCTGTGTACAAGGGTATTGAAATAAAGAAGGACAAGGCAATTATCAGTTTTGATAATGTACCAAATGGACTATTGCTGATATCGAAGGATAAAAAAGTGGCTACGCTGATGATAGCAGGTGAAGACAAAGTATTCTATCCTGCTGAAGGTAAAATTGAAAAAGATAAATTAATCGTGTCGAGCAAATTGGTAAAAGCTCCCGTAGCCGTTCGTTTTTCATTCAGTAATGCAGGTGTTGGAAACTTATTCAGCAAAGAAGGATTACCGGTTGTACCATTCAGGACAGATAATTGGGAAGTGAATTAGGAAATAATTCAGATTAAAAGTGACTGTATTAAAAAGAAAAAAAACTGTCGGGCTTGGATTGATTTTTATTGGGTTTTATATTTTAATTGACGGATTTATACCAGTAAATCCAAAAAAATATAATAAACCCGACAGTGAGTTTTCTGAACTTACGGCGTATCTGATTAATACTCCTAAATATATTGAGCGGGGTGGTAAAACTAGTAGCAAATTTTTGCGCTTAGAGTTAGATAGTTATAGCGGAGCGTTTTTCGACAACGAAGGCGAGTTTTTGGATGCGATGAATTGGAAAAATGTTATGGATGATATAAAATACCACGATACTGTAACAATTAAAGTCCTAAAGTATGAATTCGATAAATATTACTTAAACAGGAATTCGTTGCCTTTATTTAAAAGATTTTTCAACTCAAGCGGTCGCTTCAACTTTTATAGTTTAAAATTTAAGGGGAAAGAATATGTGAAAGATATTTACGAAGCTGCTGAGTCTCGGAGAAAAAGGAACATTATTTACAGGTTGCTGATTGGTGGTCTCATTATTTTTTGCGGTACTTATTTTTTTAAAGGAGCAAGCAACAAATAAATCTTATAACATTTCCTCTTAATTTTTTTAATCCAAAAAAACTTAGTTCTACTTACCAACCAATTCCATAATCCTCTCCATGATTACTTGAGCCGCCCCAGAGGCTTCCGTGTACCCAATCAAAATAAATTGCATTGATAGGTCCTGAAGTACGATCATCAAAACTTAAAGTGTAGCCCATCTTTCGCAATTCTTTTCTGACATAGTCGGGAGTATTTTCATTTAATAATAAGTAACCGGGTTTAGGGTTCCGATCTTTTAATTCTGTACCACCCAACGAAAGATATAATTGATCCGAGTTGATATTCGGCGCTTCAACAGATTCCTGTACCGTCATTCCAAATTCCACAATGTTCAAAAAGAATTGCAATAAATTCTGATCCTGCGTGTCGCCACCTTGCACTGCGAATGATAAAAATGGTTTGCCATCTTTCATAGCGAGTGTTGGGGTTAATGTTACCCTTGGTCGTTTACCAGGTTCCACCACATTGAACGGATTTAACTCGGCATCCAGTACGAAACTTTGCATACGCTGACTCATGCCTACACCAGTATTGCCCGCTATACAGGCAGGCAGCCAGCCACCGCTTGGTGTTATTGAAACGACCCATCCTTCTTTATCTGCTGCCTCTACTGAAGTAGTACCTCGCCAGAGTCGATCATGATATAATTCTTCTTCTTCCTTTGAGTTAAATACTGCAGCTGATGCATCGTGTGCAGGTATTGCACCACTTTTTCTTTGTTTCGATGTATCTGTTATAAATCCTCTTTTATTCAGTATGTCTGTATATGGATTTGTTTTTCCTTCGTATGGATATGGATCGCCGGGACCTGCTGCAGGATTGTTTTTTTCAAAATATATCAATGAAGCCCGTTGTTTCGCATAGTCTTTATTCAATAATCCCCGCATTGGTTCCTGTGGCGGAAAATATGGGTCGCCATAGTAAAAATCGCGATCAGCAAATGCAAGGTTCATAGCCTGGTAGATGGTATGGATATAGCGTGCTGAGTTAAATCCCATGCTTTTGAGATCGAAATTTTCAAGAATGTTTAATGCCTGTAGCATCACCGGGCCTTGCGTCCATTGTGCAAGCTTATATACATCAATTCCTTTGTAATTTACTTTCATTGGCTCTTCTGTTATTACTTTCCATTTTGCCAAATCATCCATTGTAATCAAGCCGCCTTGCTCCTGGCAACCTCTTACAAATTCTTTCGCGATATCTCCTTTGTAGAAGCGATCGTATGCGGCATAGATAGCTTCTTTGCGGCTTTTCTTTTTCTTCAATGCTTCCTGTTCGGCGTCTACCATCTTCTTTAATGTTTCCAGTAAATCTTTCTGTACAAAAATTTCTCCTGCTTCCGGTGCTTCTCTCTTGTTGCCTTCATATGGCAGAAATACTTTTTTAGAATAGGGCCATTCTTTAATCATTTTTTTACCACGCTCCATTGCATTCGCAGTTTGTGCTTCTATTGCATAGCCTCCGGCCATTTCCATTGCAGGTGCGAGTACTTCTTTCAGGCTCATCGTTCCATATTCGGCAAGCATAGTACAAAGGCCACCGGGGGTACCGGGCGTTACAGCCGATAACGGTCCATATTCGGGAGGAAAGTTATATCCCTTGCTTTTAAAGAAATCTGCTGTTGCACCTGTTGGTGCAACGCCCAATGCATTTATCGCGATTACCTTTTGTGTTTTTGGATTATAAATCAAAGCTTGTGTTTCTCCTCCCCAGCTCAATACATCCCACATGGTACAGGTAGCTGCGAGCATGGCGCATGCGGCATCCACTGCATTTCCACCTTTTTGAAAAATAGCAGCACCTGCTGTAGCAGCCAGTGGTTTACCAGTTACAGCCATCCAGTGTTTGCCATGCAGTGGTGGTTTCTGTGTTTGCTGAGATGAAAGTGACAGAGCTGATAAACATGAGAAGATTAAAATGAAGAATGAATATCTCATATAAGGCTGTTTGAACTTTAAAGTTAAGGGCGAAATGTTAAAAAGCAGGCGACTTGTAGCTTTTATCATGGTGCCCACAACAAGAATCGATAGCAATATGTTATTGAATAAGCAGTAAAATTTATTGTATGAAAATGCAAAGCATAAAATTCAAATTAGCCGCATTCGTTATTGTATTTTTTTCATCTTTTATAGTTTTAAATGCGCAGGAAAATAAGGCAGACGAGTATGCAGCTATAAAAAGTATTGTTGAAGCAAAGCAATACGTGTTTGTTGCGGAAAGCGCATTGCCAATGAACGGCCGAAACCAGCAATTGAGTCCAGGTTATAAACTCGAGGTAAGAACGGATACGCTTATAAGTGACTTGCCCTATTTTGGCCGGGCATATACTGCACCGATAGATCCTGCAGAAGGCGGCATACAATTTACTTCCAGAGATTTTGAATACCTGGCGAATACCGGCAAAAAAGCAAGCTGGAATATTTCGATAAAACCAAA
>JAEUVI010000286.1 GCA_016787105.1 Chitinophagaceae bacterium
CGTGGAGTCGTCAATATTAATATTTCCTTTTTTGAGACAGGAAGCAGCTCCGAGCGATAATGCAGAGAATAGTAAAAGATTTATTTTTAAATGCCTCATATATTAAATTTTTGAAGTTATTGTGCCCAGAAAATTGTTGAAGTAAATGGTGAAATGTTCTTTGGCACATTGGTAGAATTATACGCACCTTCATTTGTAGGATACAAAATCCTTGTAGGCAAGTGATCCGGCCTTGTACTTTGAGATACGGAAGAAGCGAATGTTTCAATACCTGTAGCACCCGCATCATTATTAATTGCAGGATAATGTGTACGCCTGTACTCATTCCATGCCTCATCACTGTTTACAAAATTCAGCGCGATATATTTCTGTGTAATGATTGCTTCCAGCTTTTGCTCAGGCGATGCAGCCAAAGAATAATTAACAAGATAGCTTGCATCATTATCCGATAAATAGGTAGCAACATCGGCAGCAGGATCAACAGCATGTGTGCCATCTGGCAATTGATAGAGATAATCAAAAGAAGCGGCAATTCCCTCATTAAATAAAGCAGCGTCATCCCCTGTCTGAATGATTCCTTTAAGTACTCCTTCTGCTTGCAGGAAATAACTTTCTGCTGCAGTAATTACTGGCATACCTGCTTCAGGGCCTTTTAAAGCCCCGGTAGCCGCGCCGGCAGTTTTTCCATCCCTGTTATCGCTCGGATACCAGAAACTTCCACTTGGGCTGGATACTAGGCTATTACTTTCTACACCGAGGCGGTTAGTACCTGTTCCTCCTGGAAAATGATAGTACAGCGCAGCACCTCTCCCGTCATCTACTAGCTTTGTTCCGTTATAAAAACTGAAAACAAAAATATTCGGCATCCAGGCCTTATTAGCATCTGAACCGGTAGCAGAAAAGCCCCAACTATCCCATTTAGGACTTTGTCTTCCATTATCCCTGCGATAGCCGGGATTGATTAAAGCATCTTTATCAAGGAAGCCCACCGGGTCGAAGTTGCTGTTTGCAAAAGTAGCTTTACCAAATCCATGAATCAATATCCGCAGTTTCAATGTATTTGCAAATTGCTTCCATTTGTCAACATTGCCATGAAAAAGAACATCACTGCCGTTCAGTTCTACAACACCTGGTGTAGTGTGACCTGTATTGATTGCGGCAATTGCTTTATCTAATTCACTTGCCAAATCCTCGTAGATTGATTTCGCATCTGTATAAGCTGGTGTAAGATTATCTGCACCTTTTAAGGCTTCAGTATACGGCACATCGTTATAAGCATCTACTAACAACTGAAAACTCAACGCTCTCATTATTCTCGCAGCCGCATTAAAGTAGCTGTACGTTGCATCACCATCTGTTTTATTGATGATAGCCTGGTAGTCTTCCAGGTTGTCATAAGTAGTAGACCAGCGGCCAGCAAAATCTCCTGAAGAGAAATTATACGTTATAGAAGTACCGAAACCACCATAACCTCCGGCATTTGCCATAAACCCGGTAAGCTGTGCTCCATAAGAATTAAATCCATTGATATTAGCCGCTGTACCTGTAATAGCCTGCGGCAATATTAGTTCAGGTGTAGCCGAAGTAGCATTATTCGGGTCCTGGTTTATATCAAGATATTTTTTACAGGAGGTTGTTGTAGCAATAACTCCTATAAAAATGAAACCTATTATTCTTTTCATAATTTTTTATTTTCTTTTATCAATTTTTTTACAATCACTGCATACAGATCTTTTATTCTTATCAGAACCTGAATGTAATTGTACCACCATAGAAACGTGATGGAGGTGTCTGGCCCAAACCAGTAAGACCAATACCATTACTATCATTACCAGCATCGCTGTATTCAGGGTCTGTATAATAATTGTCTTTAGCCATCCACATAAACAGGTTACGGGCCTGTACGCTTATTGTAAGTCCTTTGATAAATCTTGTTTTTGCCAATGCAGCAGGAGATACGTCATAGGCAAGTGCTATCTCTCTTAATTTCCAGAAATCTCCTGATGTAACATAGTTTGAAGTCACATCCCTGTTAATACCATCTGACCAGAAACCATTATTTCCGTTTCCGTTAGGAATCATGATATCCGTATTAGGAATGTATTTGCCAGGGCTGTTTGGATCTTCATATACCGAATTGGGGAATACAAAACGCTCACGATTGTAAATAGCAGTTCTGTAACCCATACCTGACCAATCCATTTCTGTACCCATGCCATAGAAAGTCTTGTATCCACCACGATATTCAAACAAAACTGATAAAGTAAATTGTTTGAAACGCAAAGTCGCATCAATACCTAATTTATGCCGGGCAGATGCATTACCTAAAATTGAAATAGTATCAGATTTAGTTGGCAGCCCGGACAACGCATCAACAATCACATGCCCTTGGCCATCGCGTTTGTAATCATAGCCCATAATAACAGGGAAAGATTGCCCTGCTACGGCCCATGATCCACCTGATCCGCTACCAGACAAATTAAGTTTAGGAAGACCCGCAGTAATAAAGTTTACATCGTTATCGAGGTAAGTATAGTTACCACCAACTGTAAATTCAACATTACGGTTTCTGATTGGTATTACATGAGCTGTAAGCTCTATACCGCGGCTCTGTGTTTGTCCCGCATTGGTGCGCAAATCAGAAAATCCTGTAGAGTTTGATACACGGGTAGAAACAGTCTGATCGTCCGTTTTTGTATTAAAATAAGTTACATTGGTAGTAATCCTGTCTTTCATCAGGTTTAAGTCAAAACCAAATTCATATCCTTTTGTAATCTCAGGTTTCAGGCTGTTTGATACAAGGGTATTTCCAACTGTGTAACCAGCAAGGCTTCCGAACGGAAATCCGTAAGCAGATGCACTATAAGTTGGCAATAAATAGTAAGCACCGAAATCTGAAGTATTACCCAGGTTCACCTGTCCAACTTTTGACCATCCACCTCTTATTTTCAGGTAGCTGATAAAGCTGCCTTTTAATGCACTGATGGCATCTGTTGCAATAAAAGAAAGGTCAACTGAAGGATAGAAGAAAGAACGGTTTTCAGGAGAAAGTATAGAAACCCAGTCGTTACGACCTGTACCATGAAGGAATAAGAAATTCTTATACCCAATTCTCAGATCGCCATAAGCACCAATCTGACGTGCCTTATAGTTTGCCTCATACACTGACGGTGTACCAACACCGTTGTTCAGGTTGAATAAACCCGGAACAACAAGTCCATTTGCCGTTACGCTCAGGTATTTAGCCTGGTCCTGGCGCCACTGACCACCTGCGATTAATTTAAAATCCAAAACACCCACTTTCTTATTATACTGCGCAAAGAAGTCAGTAAGAAGGTTTGTGATATAATTGCTCTGGTCATTCACCTGCGCTGCTATATCAGCCTTAGAGCTGGCGTCTGTATGTTTGGAGTACTCAGTGTATTTAAAAGCTCCAACTGTGTTTTTGTTAGAGTAATTTCTTGTAGTAATTCCCTGGCGTGCTATGATATCAAGCCCGTTTATCGGAGTATATTTTATTTCTACGTTTCCAATCAGGTAATCGTTCCGTTGGTTAGACCTGTTATTATCAACAAGGAAATATGGGTTTTGGTACCATGGATTGTAGAAACCGATTGGGTTTGCAAACGGATCTGTTCTCCAGTGTTTGTATTTAGTAATATCTACGTTGGAAGGCATGTTAAGCATACTGCCATAAGCACCTCCAGTCTGTGTAGTAATATTATAGCGGTTTTGTGTATAGTCAGAACTGTATGTAACGTTTATCCTGTTACCAATTCTTCTTGTACCATTTATGCTTAAT
>JAEUVI010000299.1 GCA_016787105.1 Chitinophagaceae bacterium
AAGACTTTTTTTCAATGCGTCCTTATCTATGTTTATTTCCAATCCCATTTCTTCAAAATAACCAATCATCCATTCTGTATTCATATTACCCACCAATGCATCATTTGCCATCGGGCAACCGCCGATTCCTTTTAAAGCCCCGTCAAAACGCATACAGCCTGCCTCTACAGCAGCAGCTGTTTTTTGCTGCCAGTTTTGCGACGTTGAATGCAGGTGAACACCTATCTCAATGTCTGGTAGTAAGCGAACAAGATAATCAGTTATCGTAAATACTTGTTGCGGAGAAGCAAGACCAACTGTGTCTGCCAATGAAATAATATTTATTCCCTTCGCGACAAGTTTATTTACCCAATCGTACACAATTTCTTCAGAATAATTATCACCATAAGGATTACCGAATGCCATAGAGATATAGATAACAAGTTCTTTCATTTTTTGCAAGCATAATTCCTGTATCGCTTCTACCCTCTTGAGCGACTCTTCAATAGTTGAGTTGGTATTACGCAGTTGAAAAGTTTCAGAAACGGAAAATGGAAACCCCAGGTAACTGATTTCATCAAAGGCGACAGCATCTTCTGCTCCTTTTACATTCGCAATTATCGCCAGTAATTTCGTATGCGTTTTCTCCAAATCAAGCTGCCTTACAACATCTTTTGTATCTGCCATTTGTGGTATGGCTTTCGGTGATACAAAACTTCCAAAATCAATTGTATCGAAGCCCACTTTCAATAACGAATTTATGTACGCAACCTTCTTGTCCGTAGGGATAAAATGTTTCCATCCCTGCATCGCATCCCGAGGGCATTCTACCAGTTTAAGTCTCTTATGATTCATCATATCGCAGCAAAGTTAAGCACTTGTACCTAGTGTTTACTTAATGGATAGACGAGTACCAAAAGACAATTTTTGCAAAATTTACTTGCCTGGATAGTTTGGGTTGTGTTTTTTGCAATTACCGGCTGCTAGTTCTCCCCATTTTCCTTTCGCTTGCAAAAACTGCAGAAAGCCTTTTACTATACGCAAAATACAGTTAGCAATCCCTTATGCAGCAAAATAGATTTGAATCAGGAATTAAAAAATCACCAAAGCCACTCGAAATGAAAAAAATATTAATCGCCAGTTGCCTTTGCTTATTCCTGGCTACAGCTACCAAAGCGCAGGTTGATAGCACTAAAATTAAACCTGTAAAAAATGAAACGGAAAAAATGCTGCTTATCAGCAAAAGGCAAAACACTATTGGATGGGTACTACTTTCAACCGGCCTTGTCGCAGCCGGAACCGGCTTGCTTATTAATACTGGTAATACAAGTTTTGATAAAGGCTTTGATTTGGTAATACTTAAAACCTTTTTACTTACCGGAGGAACCGGACTAACAATTGCAAGCATTCCAGTACTAATCGTAAGTGGAATAAAGAAGAGAAAAGCTTATCTGCTCCTGGATGCAGGGCGGGTACAAATAACGCCTCAATTCAAAACAAATGATTGGCAATATAGAGCAGGAATAGCTATCAATTTCTAGGTATCTATTACTGCCAACTTGAATTCCCATAATAAGCGTGTCAAATTCAAAAAGGTAATTTATGAACCCTTACCAGCTAATTAAAACTATTGTAGCAGGAATACTGATAGCGTTTTCAGCAGGCTGCAAAAAAGAAAAAATAGAAAATGGAAAAGTACCTTCATATACCTTTTCCAATAAAGCCCTTGCGTATGTAAAACTATACGAGGGAAAATATTTGATCTATAAGGATTCTGCCACCCAACTTTTGGATTCTGTAATAGTAAGCACAAGTAAATTGGAAACTATTTTCATTCCAAAAATTTCGGGAGGGCTATTGGGAAGTCTTCCCGCACATTACGAACAGAAATTCAGCTTAGCGTTATTAAAATATAACGGCAATTCAGAATCCACATGGTTTAGCGGGAATGCCTTTACACCGGCTACTTATCTGCAAACTTCGATAGATACTCTTGCTGTAGATCTGCGAGATACGGATTATACGACTGTATTTACTTTAACAAACTCCGACAAACCGGAATTTTCAACAACTATAGAAGGAAAAAAAATATAACAACGTAGTAGTAACAGCCAGCTCAAATGGTTTGGAAATAAATGACCCCGCTTATAAGAGTATAGTATACTACTGGGCAAAAGAAATTGGCATAATAAAAAGAAGCGTCAATGTTGGTGGCACAATAAAAACATACACGCTACTACGGAATAATTAAACAACAAATCAGGCCACTAAACAGATATATAGCTGTGATTAGCTGACTGAGAAAGTGTTCGGCCTGACATTCCCTTGTTTCAAAACAAAAAAATGATACCGGCACTATTGTATTTCCTGCTGAGGCGGTTAAGAAAATACAACAAGCAAAAACTTACCGCCGCTATTTTTTACAGGCGAAACCAGGTTGCTTTCATTTTTATAGTAATGGCGCTGCTCTTCTCCTGCATACTTTTCATCCAGTAAAATTATTATATGTCACCGTTTCATATCTTCTCAAAATACTTTATATGCTATGGGCTCTTCTTTCTGCTCACATATATTACAAAACTAAATGACGGACTGAAGCTCATTGACGAAAAAGGCATCGTCAGAAATCCAGGCATTCTCGTTGGGTTACATATTGCAGGCATACTCTGGCTCGGCATTGTTGCATCCAATATTCTTAATTATTCATTTTTTTCTATTGTTTTTGGAAGTAGAAGCCCGGAACCAGCACAATGGATAGTTTTATTAGTACTATTAATCATCGCTATTACAACCAGTCATGCTCATGCAAATTCATTTAGGTTTAAAAACACAAATGACTACTCCGGTAATACGCTTACTTATTCTTTCCTCCGCAAATATTTTATTATCCGTATTCTATTTCTCATCGCTTACGAAGCGTGGTTTCGTGGATATCTTCTCGCAGACAGCATACAACATTTCGGCACCATACCGGCTGTGTTGATTAACGTTGTACTATATGCCCAGCTACACATTTTTTCCAGGAAAAAAGAATTAATCGCAAGCATTCCATTTGGCATTTTGTTATGTGGACTAAGCACCTGGTTTGATGCGGCCTGGCCGGCTATCATCTTACACCTAACTATATCCCTTACTTATGAAATAACTCTTGTAAGCAAGATTAAAATAATAAACCAGGAACATACCAGAGGGCTACTAACAGGAAAAACAGGTTTATAAAAATCGGTTAAACGAATAATTTATGAGAAAGAAAGCAATTCAAAAAAAGAAAGGGAAATATATTGAGAAAATGACAAGTTGTATATGGGCTGCTGCACTACTCACACCAGTAATTTTAATTGCATATCAAACAGCTAACTCGCGTTTAACATTTCATAC
>JAEUVI010000343.1 GCA_016787105.1 Chitinophagaceae bacterium
GTACTGTGTATGATCTGAATCCAAAAGACAGAGATGTTACCAGCATTATTGCTACCATTCACCTTACAAGAAAAGTAAATATTCCCAAGAATTCTGTCGCATATATCTCTGCCGGTCTTATTGGCGCATCGCATATTGTAATAGAAAAAGGAGATTCTAAGGAATACATGGAAGATGGCGATACACTCCGTACTAAAATAGATAATGGTTTTTTAGGCGATGTACAATCACAACTAAACCCCGCACTGGTAAAAGTAAAAGACGCCATTGATTCATTAAAAGTAGTATTGGGCAGTGTGAATAAAATTCTTGACCCCCGCACCAAGAATAATATCAGCGAAATATTTCTGAACTTAAAAGATGCAAGCACCTCTCTTAAATCAATGCTGAATAAAGATAACGGGGCATTGGCTGCCACACTGAACAATGCATCATCTGTAACAGGCAACCTGAAAAAAAATAACGATAGTATCAGTGCCTTAATCAGCAGCGCAAAACGTATGACTGATAAATTTGGCAACCTGCCAATAGAAAATACATTGGATACATTAGAATCTGTTGTTGGACAGTTAAAACTTACCCTTATAAAACTAACGAGTAAAGATGGGACTATAGGCGCAATGATGAATGATAAACAGCTTTACAACAACCTGAACAGAACAATTAGCAGTGCTGAAATATTGCTGGATGATATACGTGTACACCCGAAACGCTATGTTAATATTTCAGTGTTTGGTAAAAAAGATAAAACCGGCCCTTTAAATTCGCCCACTAAAAAAGATTCTCTTTCCGCCGAGGGCAACTGATGAAATACCGAATACTTATTCCCATATTTTTCCTGTGCTGGCTTACCGGTATACATAACCTGTATGCACAGGTGCCGACAAATGCCCCCAAAACAAGTACTTCTGTTGCCGCGGATACCATGCGATTGGTAGAAATTTTAAGTGCTAAACATCTAAAGCTAAAAACAATTAATGACTCTGTTAAGCTGCAGATATTAGTGGGTAATGTAAAACTAAAACAAGGCACTACCCTTTTCATGTGTGATAGCTGTGTTATCAATGAAAATAACCACCTCTTCGAAGCATTCGGACATGTACATATCAATGATTCGGATACCGCGAATATTTATTCCGGCTACATGAAATACATGACGCAAACCAAGATTGCGTATTTCAAAGAGAATGTAAAACTCACTGACGGAAAAGGCGAACTCACTACACCCGAACTGGAATATGATATGAATACCAAAATTGGTGTGTATACAAAAGGAGGAAGGGTAAAAAACAAGAAGACGATATTGACCAGTGATGAAGGATATTATTATGCGGATTTGAAAGACGTATATTTTAAAAAGAATGTAATACTTAAAGACCCGTCTTATAATTTAAAAACAGATTCCCTTTTATACAGCACCGCATTTGAAACCGCCCGTTTTATTGCACAGACTATTATCATTGATAGCAATAAAAGACAAATTACAACGAGCGACGGCTATTATGATATGAAAAACGGGAAAGCGGAATTTGGGAAAAGGCCTATAATAGTTGATGGGAAAATGACAATTACAGGCGATCAGATTGCTATTGATGATAGCTCTGGTATATTCCAGGCAAAGGGCAGGGCAATTATTATAGACACAGCCCAGGGTACAACAACAATGGCAGATGAAATATTTCATAACCGTAATACCGGGGCTGTACTTGCAACGAAGAAACCTTTAATGATCATCAAGCAGGAAAACGATTCCATTTACGTAACTGCTGATACATTATTCTCCGCACGGCTTACCGACTTATACAGCAGGCCAACATCTTTCAAAAAAGATTCTGTTGTCAGAAATGATTCATTGCTACACCTCGATTCAGTACATGCCATGCCTGTAGCAATAAGAGTTGATTCTTCAGTCATTACAGACACATCATTGCACAACAAGGATTCAGTAATGCAGAAAGCGATTGCTTTAATTGACAGCAATGCAACAACTGATACAACAATCGTAAATAAAAATACTCCTACACCCGATACCACAGTAAAAAAACAAATTGCTGTAAGAACGGATAAAACGCCTGCTGGCAAGGCTCGTTTACAAACAAAAGGTTTACAAAAAAACGTCGAAAAGCCTGCAGCAAAAGAGCTGGCACAACAAAGAAATAATTTACCCGGAGATAATTCTGCAATAAAAAAAGACACACTCAAAGGAGTGAATACGCTTGATTTAAAAGAAAACGATAGTACCAACCGTTACTTTGAAGCATACAGGAATGTGCGCATCTTTTCCGATTCGATGCAGGCAATATGCGATAGCATGTTTTATTCTTTTAAAGATTCAATATTCCGCATGTTTGATGAACCTGTAATGTGGGCCAACGGCAGCCAGGTAACAGGTGATACCATTTTAATATTTACAAAAAATAAAAAAGCGGATCGGGTGCAGGTTATTGACAACAGCTTACTCGTAAACTTATTGGAGAAAGAGGCGTATAACCAGGTAAAATCATCCCGCATGGATGCTTATTTCCTTGATGGTAGTATTGATTCGGTACGTGCAAAAGGATCTGCCGAATGTATTTATTATATGCAGGATAAAGACAGTGCTTTTACCGGCATCAATCAATCACAGTCGGATATCATGGATATTTATTTCAAGAATAAAGAACTCAACCGTGTGGTATTCCGCAGCCAGGTAAAGGGTACTTTATGGCCGATAAAACAAAAATCTCCTTCGGAAATGAGACTTACCAACTTCAAATGGCTCGAGGCAAGAAGACCGAAGACGAAGTACGAAATGTTTGAGTAGATCGTTAATGGTGAAATGTGAGAAGAGGAAAGTCAATCGGAAAAAGTGAGACAGCACCAGCAACAAACAACTTCTTTCACAATTCACATTTACATTTTACCTCCCATTTGTTAAAGAAAAACAATAATCCACTCTCCTCTCCCGCTTTTGCATTTCTTTTAAAATTATCCGGGTTTGTTTTCGTTAACCGTTTACAAAACAATAACCCGCAGTTATGAAAAGAATTATTCTCGCAGCATTTATTATCGCTGCCACAACCCAGCTAAATTATTTACAGGCACAGGATCGCGAAATCAAAGAACCATCAAATGATCCGCCCGCATACAGGATGGCCGCAGGTATACGATTAAGCAGCGCACCTGCCATTATCAACAATTCGGTTTCATTCAAATATTTTATGAACAACAGGGCCGCCATTGAAGCGCTGATATCGTTTGGCGATCCATTTGCATTAGGTGCATTAATGGAGTTTCATCATCCGTTGGGCACTGCCGGCCTGCGGTATTATTATGGCGCCGGCGCTTATTTGGGCTTCAGCAAAGAATACAATGCGGAGAAGCAGATTGATGAACGCAATACTTATTTCGGCGGGCAAGGTGTAGTTGGCCTGGATTACAAATTTGATAATATCCCACTCAACCTTTCATTGGACTGGAAGCCTGAATTAAATCTTGTCCGTGACATCAATTTTGAACCGGCAGCGATCGGATTAACAGCAAGATTTACTTTTGGAAAATAATAAATTATCGGGGCGGTAAGTTGTAAAACGGAAGGAGAACTTTGATCTACCGTCCCGATCCTTTATCAACCAAAGAATAAGTAGGCAAGAGTAATTGCAGTGAGAATACCTACTAAATCTGCAAGCAACATAGCGCCAATAGCATAACGCGTATTTTTAATTGCAACAGAACCAAAATAAACTGCTACAACGTAAAACGTAGTATCTGAAGCACCCTGGAAAACCCCTGACAATTTACTTGCAAATGAATCAGGTCCATAGGTGGTCATCGTACTCACCATCATTCCTCTTGCAGCCCCACCGCTTAGTGGCCTTATTAATGCTGTAGGCAATGCATCTACAAAGCGGGTATCTGCCCCGAATAATGCGAAGAAATTTTTCATACCATTTATCACTACGTCAAAAGTACCGCTGGTACGCAGCATGCTCACAGCTACGAGTATGCCAAGAATATAAGGTATGATACGGATAGCTGTATCAAAACCATTCTTTGCCCCATCTACAAAAGCTGAAAAAATATTAATCTTCTTATACAATCCTCCCAATACTATCAACAGGAAGACCAGCAGGATCAAACCGTTGCTCAACATTCCGGAAAACAATTGTATGCCGGCAGCATCCAGGCGGGTGATATAATAAACCAATAAAGCAATAATAGCAGAGACAGCTCCGACCCATCCGATAATAACTGGCTGGAATAGGTTGATCTTTTGCTTAAATGAAACAATGATCATCGCGGCCATTGTACCTACAAAAGTTACAATCAAGCAGGGAATGAAAACATCCGTAGGATCGGATGCTTTCTGTGCCGCCCTTACAGCAATTACACTTACTGGTATTAAATTCAGGCCTGCAGCATGCAGGCACAGAAACATGATCTGAGAGTTGGATGCTACTTCCTTATCAGGATTCAATTCCTGCAAACTTGACATTGCCTTCAAGCCAAAAGGGGTTGCAGCATTATCCAGCCCAAGCAGGTTCGCGGAAAAATTCATTATCATATGTCCCATTGATGGATGGCCCTTGGGTATATCCGGAAAAAGCTTTGAAAAAAATGGCCCTACAATGCGTGATAACAATCGTATGCCGCCAGCCTGCTCCGCTATATTCATAAAACCGATAAACAATGATAGAATCCCTATCAGTTTCAAACATATTTCTACCGCCACCCAGCAGGTTTCAATTACACCATCTATTTTTAATGGATTGTTAGGGTCGTTTGCTTTTCCGCTTATCATCCACGAAAAAATCTGGGTTTCACCAAAGAAGAAGCATTTAATACCCGCAACGATGATTGCGATTATTATAAAAGCCGACCATATCCTGCTTAAAGCCATAGAATAATTGTTGATTAAACAGCCCTGAAAGATTATAGTTTTTTCCGGCTCCGCCAAAGATAC
>JAEUVI010000277.1 GCA_016787105.1 Chitinophagaceae bacterium
GGCTTTCCCGCCACTTTGGGTTACTGTATTTGGGCTTTGACAATGCTGGTTCCTGCCCTGATATCTTTCAGGATGATAAACTGGAAGCTGGAAACCCACAAAAAAGCAATTGTACACGGATTGCTTATCGGCTTTCTGGGCTCTGCCGGGCAATTAATTCTATTCCAGGCTTTGAAGCAAGGGCCGGCATTTTTGGTTTTCCCGATTGTTTCATTATCGCCCCTGGTAACTATTTTTCTTTCAACGATTTTATTAAAAGAAAAAGTAAAGGGCAAATCCTGGGTTGGGATAATAATCGCCATGGTGGCCATTCCATTGTTGTCCTATCAACCTCCGGAAAACAGCGCGAAATACGGTTCGCTATGGATTCTGCTCGCATTAGTTGTCTTTTTTTTCTGGGGGGTTCAGGCATATTATATGAAGGTGGCAAACAACCACACGAAAGCCGAAAGCATTATTGTTTACATGACAATGCCTTGTCTCGCACTCATACCAGTTGCATTGCTTCTCACGGATTGGAAAAAGGAAATGCATTGGGATAGTAAATGGCCTTTCATAACAATTATGATTCAAATGCTGAATTCATTGGGAGCATTATTTATTGTGTATGCATTCCGGTACGGAAAAGCAATCGTTGTTAGTCCTTTAATCAATACAGGCGCCCCGGTTATTACAATTGCACTTTCTCTGCTCATTTATGGGGTGTTCCCACATATAGCAACTGTTATTGGCATAATACTGGCAATATTGGCCGTATTTTTTATAAATGAGTAAAAAATATAGGAAGAGATAGTTTTTAAATCTGCAGCACAAATGAAAAATAAATATTAATAAATTTTGAAAAGAAAAAATAAATTATTTATTTTTAATAAAAGAAAAAGAAAAAATTAAATGAAAGATATTGATTACTTCCTTGGCATCGCAAATAAAAAGGGAAGTCATGTCAGCAGGGAAATAAGCGGTCAGCCTGAGCTATGGAAAGCGACATATGACCTGTTTTTTAATCAGCAGGCGGAGATAAAATCATTTCTTGGTAGGGTGTTCAAAATTGATGGTTTACAAATCGTTTTATCAGGTGCGGGGTCATCTGCTTTTATCGGCGAAATTCTGAGGCAGGCTTATTACTTTAATACAGGAATACCGACGCTTGTCATTCCAACAACTGATTTGGTAACTCACCCAAAAAGTTTTTTTAATAAGGCGACACCGACATTACTGATTTCTTTTGCGAGATCGGGCGATAGCCCGGAAAGTGTGGCTACATATGAATTAGCAGAAAAAATATACGATGTCGTCTATCACCTTATTATTACATGTAATCCTGCTGGTAATCTTGCAGAAAAGGCATCTAAAAGAGAAAACTCTTATGTTTTTGTGTTACCGGAGAATGCTAATGATCAGGCCCTTGCCATGACAGGCTCATTCACATCTATGGCGCTTGCTGGTCTTTTGATTTCAGACCTCCGGAATTTCGCAAAAAATCAGGCAATAGTTAATCAATTGGTAGCATATGGAAATTTAATACTGGAAGGTTTTTCAAAAAAATTGAAAGTTGTATCAGAGCTTGATTTTAAAAGAGTTGTTTTTCTGGGCTCAGGGCCATTAAAAGGAGCTGCGAAAGAATCACATTTAAAGTTGCTGGAAATGACTGATGGGCAAATCGTGTGTCAATATGATTCTTTTCTCGGTTTTCGGCACGGTCCGCGTGCTGCAATTGATAGATCCACTTTACTGGTGTATTTATTCTCAGGAGATCCATATGTATACAATTATGAAATGGATCTCGTTAAATCCATAAACCAAACAGAGTCTTATTTATATAGTATCGGTATCGGGCAATGCCTGGGTGAAATGAAGGAATTGTCGGTAAACCTTGCCATTGATATGTGTTGTGAAGGAAAAAAAATTCCCGATGATTATTTTGCTATTTGTGGTGTTTTGCCCGCGCAGGTATTAGGATTCTACAAATCGGTTGTATTAGGATTGGTTCCCGATTCGCCGTCTCAAAGTGGAGGAATAAACAGAATAGTTCAGGGAGTTACAATTTATCCATATTAACAGACTTGATTATCATACGCTCAATAATAAAGCTGCGTGGTTATATCGTTTTTAGTAAATGTAAATTGTGGCGGAGTAAATGATGTTGATTATTCTGCCGAGAAGGTGCTGATTTTTTAGTAACATGCCTTCACTGCGTGCATGGTAATGATCAGCTTTACGGGCCAAATAGGTATTCTTTATTAAAACTAACCCGGTATAACATTTTTGTACCTGGCCTAACCAGGAGGAACGATGGAAAAAATTAGCAAACGATACGATGTTATTGTTGTAGGTGAGGTTAATGTTGATTTAATCATGAATCAACTTCAATCTCTCCCGGAAATCGGTAAGGAGAAACTTTCCGGAAATATGAATTTGACTTTAGGAAGTTCAGCAGCAATACTGGCAAATAATTTAAGCGCATTGGGAGCTAAAGTCGCATTTATCGGAAAAGCAGGGAATGATTTTTTCGGAAAATTTTGCAAAGAAGAACTTGAACGAAGTAAAGTAGACACGTCAATGTTGTTAATGACCGACGAGTTTCAAACAGGAGCTACGGTTGTTTTAAACTTTGATGAAGACAGGGCTAATGTTACTTTTTTGGGTGCGATGGTATCGTTGAAACCTGAAGACATTACCGAAGAGATGCTTAGTTGTGGAAGACACCTCCATTTTTCTTCTTATTTTTTACAGCCTGCTTTTAAAAATAAAATTCATACACTATTCAAAAGAGCAAAATATGCCGGGCTTACCACTTCGCTTGATGTTCAATGGGATCCTCAGGAGTTGTGGGAATTTGATTACGAAAAAATTTTGCCTGATGTGGACATATTTCTCCCCAATGAAATTGAATTGCTCAACCTGACAAAGCAGAAAACTGTAGAAGAGGCATTAGCTCTTGTTGGAAAATATGGAAATGTAATTGTGGTTAAAAGAGGGAAAAAAGGATC
>JAEUVI010000440.1 GCA_016787105.1 Chitinophagaceae bacterium
GGGCAAGTTATTTTTTTCAAATACAGAAGGTGAACAAATAGCCGAAGCTGATAAAATTTCCCGATCATCATTTCTTAGCTGGGCCGGTATGATTGTGGGAAGCGGTCTTTTTGGCTCTCTTATATATGGCTTTTCCAATAAATACAACTACCAGGTAAAAAGACTTCAACTGGCATTTAATAACCTGCCGCAATCATTTAAAGGCTTAAAAATCGTACACATTTCTGATATACATTCAGGAAGCTTCAATAACAAGCATGCTGTAGAACTGGGAGTAAAAAAAATCCTTGATGAAAAGCCGGATATAATTCTCTTTACCGGCGACCTTGTAAATGATGCGGCTTATGAAATGACGAACTATATCGAACTTTTCAGCAAATTAAATGCTCCGATGGGCGTATATTCTACGCTTGGCAATCATGACTATGGCGATTATGTAAACTGGAACAGTGCTGAGGAAAAAAAGGCAAACCTGGATCGGCTCAAGCAAATACACGGAGAAATGGGCTGGCGGTTATTGATGAACGAACATGTGGAGTTACAAAAAGGCAACGAGAAAATAGCACTGTTAGGAATTGAAAACTGGGGGGCAAAAGCCCGGTTTCCAAAGTATGGCGATCTTTCGAAGGCCTACGCGGGAGCAAAAGACTATCCTTTTAAGATCCTGATGAGCCACGATCCATCGCACTGGGATGCACAGGTAAGGCCATCCTATCCGGATATTGACCTGATGCTTGCCGGCCATACTCATGGTATGCAATTTGGCGTGGAAATACCCGGATTTCGCTGGAGCCCTGTACAATATATTTATAAACAATGGGCCGGGCTGTACGAGGAAGGCGCTCAAAAACTGTATGTAAACAGGGGGTACGGCTTTATAGGCTACCCGGGCCGTGTGGGCATTTTGCCTGAGATAACAGTATTGGAACTGGTTTGATAATTTTCCCCTTTTTCAATAAATATGCATTTGCAGACGTTTAATATCCGCCTGTCTGTTAAACTTTTATCCTTAGGCAGGGTCATATTAGCAGTTCCTTAGTCAGCGCCTATGAAACCGATACTTAACTGCCGCAATGCATGTTTAAAAAATGGTTCATCATACTACTTGTCATGAGCTCCGGTATTACTTTATCCGCACAAAGTAATCGCCCTGACAGTTCCGTTTCCACAGATAAAAAAACAACTCTTTCTAATGATGACTTAGATGACCTGAGTGATATATCCTTAGATGATCTCGAATCTTTTCTTGATTCCATTCTTTCCCCGCGTAGTTATTTTCTCGGAAGCATTCAAGTCGGGAAAGGGTATTATAATTATGAATCAAAATCCTCTTACCTGCTCGAAACAGAAAAGAAACTGACCTATTCACCTGTACTCGGGTATTTTCATAAAAGCGGATGGGGAATCAACGCATCCGGCTATCTCATTGAAGATGGACAAAAATTAAATTTATTCCAGGGAGCAATCGGGCCTTCGTATGATTTTTTGAAAAACAAAGACTACGCAGGAGGCTTTGCTTACTCCCGCTATTTCACCAAAGACTCACTACCTTTTTATACATCTCCATTAAAAAATGAATTGTATGGTTATTTCACATGGCGTAAGCTATGGTTTAAACCTTCAGTATCGGTAAGCTATGGGTGGGGAAGCCGATCCGATTATTATGAAAGAGAAGATCAAATTAATTCATTACGCTTGCGGAGATACGGCTACACCAGGGTTAATACAACCGAATCCATTAAAGACCTTTCGGTAATGGCTTCTGTTCGTCATGATTTTTACTGGCTGGAAGTATTGGCAAAAAAAGATCACATACGCATCACACCGCAAATCATATTCACCAGCGGCACACAGCAGTTTGGCTTCAACCAAACTGCAAATACATATGCAACTTCTATTCGTACTGGCGCCAATGTCCTCTTTAACTCCGAAAATTCATTGCTTTCAGACCAAACAAAGTTTCAACCATTATCTTTAGCATTGTTTTTGCGTACAGAATATTCGTTCGGCAAATTTTTTATTCAGCCGCAGCTTATACTGGACTATTATTTTCCTGCTACCGAAAACAATTTCAACACTGTCTTTACATTGAATGCAGGTTTTATGTTCTAAAGTTTTCCATTGTGGATTATGATAATATTCACAATTCGTAAATACTAATCCCGTACTCTTTACTGTTTTATTTCCGGAAAGAACTTTTTGGTTAACGGATACACACACCGTGGCCTAATACTTGAAATTTAAAAAAAACTTAGTTATGAAAACAAAACTCATTTGTCTCGTAGCCGTTATTTTCATTTCGCACTCTATGATGGCGCAGTTTCATATTGGCATAAAAGGAGGCGCTAATATGAATAAAGTAGATGGCAAATCTTTCAAACAGGAATTCAGCTATGGGTACCACCTTGGTGGTTTTGCTGAAATAGGATTTGGCAATCGTTTTGGAATTCAACCAGAGGTTTTATTCAACCAGTACACTACAAAAGTAGACAGCAGTTTCAACGCTATTTACAAAAACCTTTTTAACAGTGAAAAAAACGGGAACATTAAGCTTAATTATCTTTCAATTCCTCTATTGCTAACTTATAAAGTAATAGGTCCTCTTTCTATTCAAGCGGGTCCTCAGTTTGGGATACTGATAGAACAGGATAAAACACTTTTGGAAAATGGAGGACAGGCATTCAAAAACGGCGATTTTTCGTTAGTCGCGGGAGCACAGTTAAAAATTGCGGCATTACGTGTATCTGGCAGATATGCAATTGGGCTTAATAATATAAATGATATAGACAATAAGGACCAATGGAAAAACCAGGTCCTTCAGCTGTCGGTCGGTATTGCTTTTTAAAAATCAGATACCTGGCAAACCAAATCCTTTCACTAACCGTGAAAGGATTTTTTATTTACAAAATGCAGCTGGGCTACACAGGCAGCTGTTTTCACCCGAAAAAGCTGAAACTTCTGTCCCTATAGCCTACTTTACCATCGTTACCGTGGCATACTTGACAACCAGTCAGTTAATTTGTAGCAAAATAGCGACGGCACGAATATTGACCACATTCCGTTCACATTGTATATTTACCCCCTGCATGTTGCAGTTTCACATAAAAGACAACAAAGAAGATTGGTTATGAGTTTTGACAAAATGTTTTTGAAGCCTGAAGATGACATGGATTTTTTACCTATCATTCCCCTGAATGAAAGTGAAGGAGAAAACGCTGACGGTGTTGAAGTTCCATCTGAAATTCCGATTTTACCTCTTAGAAATACTGTTCTTTTTCCCGGCGTTGTATTGCCGATTACTGTGGGCCGCGACAAAAGCATCAAAGCCGCAAACGACGCATATAAAGCTGACAAATTGGTAGGTGTACTGGCACAAAAGGACAGCAATGTAGAAGATCCGGCGTTTTCCGATTTGGTACAAATTGGCACAGTGGCTAAAATAGTGAAGCAAATAAAAATGCCGGATGGCGGCACTACCATTATCATACAAGGTAAAAGTCGTTTTAAAGTAGAAGCTGTAGTAGCAGAAGACCCATATTTTAAAGCAAAAATCCAGACGCTGAAAGAAGAAGAGGCCCCGAAAGATCCGGATTTTGAAGCTTATGTTTCTACAATAAAAGACATGGCAACAGAAATTATTCAGTTGTCACCAAACATTCCTTCAGAAGCGTCAATCATTCTCCGAAATATTGAAAACCCTTCTTTCCTGATTCATTTCGTTTCAGGAAACCTGAATACAGACATCAAAGAAAAGCAGCGCTTACTTGAACTCGATCATATACGGGAACGGGCAGATGTATTAATGCAATTATTGCAAAAAGAATTGCAATTCGCTGAATTGAAGAATAAGGTTACCAATAAAACAAAAGCTGAGCTTGATAAACAGCAACGCGAATACTTTCTGCACCAGCAGATGAAAAGCATCAAAGAAGAACTTGGCGGAGATACCAACCTGCAGGAAGTAAAAGAAATGCACAAAAAGGCTGATGCAAAAAAATGGCCTGTTGCAGCAAAGGAATTATTTAAAAAAGGAATTGAGAAACTGGAGCGCATGCATCCGAGTACACCAGATTATTCAGTTGTATACAATCACCTGGATCTGATGCTTGAGCTACCCTGGGAAGATTATACCGAAGACCATTATGATTTGAAGAAAGCCAGGAAAGTATTGGATACAGATCATTATGGAATGGGTAAAATAAAAGAGCGTATTCTGGAATATCTGGCAGTGCTAAAGCTGAAGGGAGACATGAAGAGCCCGATACTTTGTTTTGTTGGCCCGCCAGGCATTGGCAAAACATCGCTCGGAAGAAGTATTGCTGCTGCTATCGGAAGAAAATTTGTTCGCCTGAGCCTTGGCGGTATGCACGACGAAAGTGAGATACGCGGCCACCGCAAAACATATATCGGCGCCATGCCCGGACGCATATTACAATCACTCCGCAAAATAAAATCAAGCAACCCGGTAGTAATACTGGATGAGATAGATAAAGTAGGTAATGATTTTCGCGGCGACCCATCCAGTGCTTTACTTGAAGTGTTGGACCCGGAACAAAACAATAGTTTTTATGACAACTACCTTGAGATGGAATATGATCTCAGCAAGGTATTATTTATCGCAACGGCCAATAACCTGCAAAGTATTCAACCAGCACTCCGCGACCGCCTGGAAATAATTGACTTGAGCGGGTACGCCGTAGAAGAAAAAATTGAAATTGCAAAACGACATCTTTTACCTAAACAAAAAGACTTGCATGGATTAAAGACAAGCAGTTTCCGGGTAAATGATAAAGTGCTTGAAAAAATAATACAGGATTATACACGCGAAAGTGGTGTTCGTGAATTGGATCGCCAGCTCGCTTCAGTAATGCGTTACCAGGCAAAGCAACTGGCAATGAAAGGAAAACTAAAATCATCTCTTACAGCAGATGATATTGAAAAAATACTCGGCAAACCCCGGTATAGTAATGAGCTTTACAAAACAGTGAATATGCCTGGTGTAGCTGTTGGACTGGCATGGACATATGTTGGCGGTGATATTCTTTTCATTGAAACAAGCCTGAGTGATGGCAAAGGAGAATTGAAGCTAACCGGTAATCTTGGAAATGTAATGAAGGAAAGTGCAACCACCGCACTAACTTACCTGCAGGTGAATGCAAAAAAATACAACATTGACCCGAAATTGTTTGAAAAGAAAAATATTCATATCCACGTACCGGAAGGAGCAGTACCAAAAGATGGACCAAGTGCCGGTATTACCATGATGACAGCAATAACTTCTGCGCTTACAGGAAAAAGAGTAAAGCCACATCTCGCCATGACAGGTGAAATAACACTACGCGGGCAAGTATTACCGGTGGGTGGTATAAAAGAAAAAGTATTGGCTGCAAAACGTGCAGGGCTTAAAGAAATAATTCTTTGCTCTCAAAACGAAAAAGATGTACTTGAAATAGAATCTGATTTCATTAAAGGCATCAAATTTCATTACGTAAAAAACATGGGGCAGGTGCTGGAACTGGCATTGGTGTAATTATCGAATTAAAAAGTCAGAACTTAGCAGACAGCCCTGCTTGTTTTGACTTTTTAATTTCTCCCCCATCCCCATTTCAAAAAAACAGGCATCGCAAGTGCCCATGTAGGAACGTCGTGTTTACCATTGGGCATTTCTAAATAATATATGTCTTTTTCGCGGCTGTATCCTTTTGCGGCAAGCTCATCTATTACAGCTATTGTGTCATCAATGGAATCAATTATACCATTATTATTACGATCCATTGTTTCATCTTTATTGCCACATTGAAAAAAGAATTGCAACCCCTGGCTATAACTACCATTACGTATTACCTGCTGCATGATGCGATGCTTGTCATCATCGTATGCCACATCATTTTGATCTAATGATCTCCACCAAAATGAGCCGGAAAAAATACCAGCTTTATTAAACTCACGTGAATGGTTCCAGGTAATATCAAGGGCGGTTAATCCCCCTAAAGAAAAACCAGCAATGGCCTTTTCCTTAAATGAAGCAATAGAATAATTTTCATAAATGAAAGGCAATAATTCTTTCATAATAAAATCGGTGTATGCAGCAGCCCATGCGCCCCTTCCAAGATAGTCTGCCTGTCCGGCAACGCCATATTCCATCTTTCGTTCCTTCCCCGCATGTATTCCTACACATAATAAAGGACTAATCGTGCCACTCATGTAGAGCGATTCAAGAACATTGAGAAAATTCATTTCCTCAAGATTTTGTCCGTCATTTATTATCAACAAGCTTATCTGGGATGGGTCAGTTACATTTTTTGGAAGAAAAAAATCAAGTGTAACATCCCTATACAAAAAAGATGAATTAGTAGAAATAGTTTCGGTAAGAATCCCGGGACCGTTCAGGAGTTGCATGTGCCAAAAATAGGGAAAGGGGGTTAAAAAGCTCGTCATTTCTGGCACATGGTTGCTCATTCTTAATTTGTTTATGTGGTTGCTAAAAAATATATTTGGTTATAGACTGGTAATTATAATCTTTCCTAACAAAAAAATGTTATATGAAAAAAATTGGCATCCTGCACGGAAAAGAAAGATCATTTCCTGAAGCGTTTGTAGCAAGAGTAAACAGTAAAGGAATAAACGGCATAGTAGCAGAACCTGTGCGGATAGAGAAAGCAGTACAGGGTGTACCAACAGGATATGCAGTAATCATTGATCGCATTTCACAGGATGTACCATTTTACCGAACCTGGTTGAAAAATGAAGCAGTAACAGGTACAGCTGTTATTAACAATCCTTTCTGGTGGAGTGCAGATGATAAATATTTTAATAATTGCCTTATGACAAAGATCGGAGTACCTGTTCCAAAAACAGTAATACTTCCTTCACGTGATTTACCAACAGATACTTCCAACGAATCATTCAGCAATCTTGCGTATCCATTAAACTGGGATGAAATGTTCAGCTATGTAGGGTTCCCTGCCTATATGAAGCCTTTCGCAGGAGGTGGATGGAAAAATGTTTACCGTCTCGGCAGTGCTGATGAATTTTTTGAAAAACATGCTGAAACAGGCCAGCTTGTAATGTTGCTGCAGGAAGAAATTGTTTTTGAAGAATATTATCGCTGCTATTGCATTGGCAGAAAGCATATCCGTATCATGCCGTATGAGCCACGCAATCCGCACCATCTGCGATATGTAGCAGATTTCAAACCATCGCCAGAGAGATTGAAACAAATGGAAGAAATTGTATTACGTATAAATAATTATCTCGGCTATGATTTCAATACTGTAGAACTCGCTGTACGCAATGGCGTGCCATACGCGATAGATTTTTGCAATCCCGCACCAGATGCAGAACGGACAAGCGTAGGCGAAGAAAATTTTGAATGGGTAGTAGAAACTGCCGCGAATTACGCAATAGAACGTGCATTAGAAAACGTTGAAGGCGCGGACAATTTAACGTGGGGAGAATATGTAAAAAGAGGTGCTGCGAAAAAAGCGCTGATATAAACCGGTATACCCAAAACAAGAAACAGAGTAAGTGCATGCAGCCTGCAGGATACTAATCCTTCATTTATGTATCTCTTTGCTGACTAATTGAAATAGAAAATTTGAATGTTGCAATCTATGCAAGCGATAATAATATAAAAGCGGAGAGGTTTCCGGATTATAATATCAGTTGAAGATATTTTCAGAAAATAAAATCAGTTATGGCGAACATCAATTACAGAAGCTTTACACTTGGAGTAGAAGAAGAATATATGGTACTGGATCCGCAGACATTTGAATTGAAAAGTCATGAACAAAAAATAGTTCATGAAGGTCAGAAAGCAATAAAAGACAAAGTAAAAGCGGAAATGCACCAGGCCGTAGTAGAAGTAGGAACTGATATCTGTGCAGATGTGGATGAGGCATTCAAAGACGTAGCACTGCTTAGAAAAACAATATCAGATATTGCAGGAAACCTTGGTTTTGCAATGGCAGCTGCAGGCACTCACCCTTTTAGTCATTGGGAAAGCCAGCTGATAACAGACCATGTACGCTATAATGAAATAGTCAATGAATTACAGGAAGCAGCAAGAAGCAACCTTATTTTTGGGTTGCATGTACATGTAGGCATGGAAAGCCGTGAAATGGCAAATCATATTGCCAATTCTACAAGATATTTTTTACCCCACGTGTATGCTCTCAGTACCAATTCACCTTTTTGGGAAGGAAGAATGACCGGCTACAAATCATTCCGGACAAAAGTTTTTGATAAATTTCCACGTACAGGTATACCCGAAGCTTTTGAAAGTATAGAAGCGTATGAAAATTTCGTAAAGCTACTTGTAAAAACAAATTGTATTGACAATGCAAAAAAAATATGGTGGGATCTTCGTGTACACCCATTTTTTAATACAGTTGAATTCCGCATCTGTGATATACCGATGACAGTAGATGAAACAATTGCCATCACAGCCCTGTTCCAGGCAATTTGCACCAAGATTTACAAATTGCGTATGCAGAATATGAATTTCATACAATATCCAAGGCCATTAATTAATGAAAATAAATGGCGGGCTAGCCGTTATGGCATTGATGGACACCTCATAGATTTTGGCAAAGAAGAAGAAGTAAACACCAGGGCGCTGATTTACGAACTTCTGGATTTTGTAGATGATGTGGTGGATCCTCTCGGCAGCCGGCACAGGCTTGCGTATGTACATAAAATACTGGAAAACGGAACAGGTGCAGATCGGCAATTAGCTGTATTTGACAAAACAAAAAACCTGGTGGATGTAGCGAAGTATATACAAAGCCAGTTCCTGAATGGTATATGACCTGAAATTTTTACATAACAAAGACCCTGTTATAGGGCCTTTGTTATGTAAAGTAATTATGTTCTTCAGTTTACTTTCACTACTTTCAATATCCTGCGATCTTCTCCTTGTATCACTTCAGCGAAATAAGTGCCACTGGTCCAGTTATCACCAAATCGAATAGTACCATTCGCCCCTATTCGTTCTTTTTTCTGTAATACCCTTCCAAATATATCCCGTAGTATTACTGTAACAGGCAAGTCCTTATCACTATTTATCGTGAGATTAAAATATGTTTCACTTGGATTTGGTAACACATTTAATTGCAAGCCTGCTCCTTTCAAAAGATCTTCGGAATCCTCAGCTATTGTCGCTGAAAGTGTGCTCATTGTTCTTGTACCTGCTGAGCAGGTTTGTGAACTGGTTGAGCTGTAGTTACCAGTATAGTTTGTTCCGCCATTACCCTTTGCTCCTGCTACAACATTTGTTCTATAGCTATCGGGGCAACCGGCTTTTCTTGTTCCATCAACTGTTACTACACTAAGATTTCCATATGTTGTCGTGAGACTTGTATATACGGCAGCAGCCCATTTCCAGGTAAACGACACACCGGCCTTATCACTGACAATTCTTGCTGACCATGTTACATTACGTGCACTTGCAGGTATTCTCGCCGGAACGAGATAAGCAAGTCCTGCCATAAACACATTTACGTTTCCATAATTTA
>JAEUVI010000466.1 GCA_016787105.1 Chitinophagaceae bacterium
TGCAAGAAGGCAATTTAAGCTACAGCAGCAGCAGCAAAACTTTATGATGGCGGTAACACATGAATTAAAGACACCGATATCCGTAGCGCGGCTAAACCTTGAAACGCTACAGAAATATAATCTGGATCCGGAAAAACAAAAAAAACTGATACGGATGACACTGCAGGAAACAGCGCGGCTGAATTCGCTTACCAATAATATACTTCTTTCTTCCCAACTGGAAGGCGGCGGCTACCAATCGGCGAAAGAAGAGTTGGATTTATCCGATCTACTGAAGGATTGTGTCAACGATTTTCAAAACCGCTATCCGGATCGCATCTTTCAAAGTGAAATACAACCGGACATGGATGTAAAGGGAGATACACTGCTGCTGCAAATGATGATAAATAACCTGATTGAAAATGCGGTTAAATATTCACCGAGGGAAAAAGCCATTACCTGCATATTGAAAAAACAAAACAGCCATATTCAACTGCATGTAATAGATGAAGGGGAAGGAATAGCTGAAACAGAAAAAGAAAAAATATTTCAACGCTTTTATCGCTCAGGTAATGAGCTGACACGCAAAACACAGGGTACAGGGCTTGGGCTATATCTCTGCAGGATTATTTCACAATATCACAATGCCGACATTCTGGTGACAAACAATATACCTGCAGGCAGTAATTTTACAGTCACATTTCACAGCTGATATGGGCACTGATAAAAAGATATCAATATTATTAGTTGAAGACGAAGAAAACCTGCATGAAGCGCTCAAGTTAAACCTTGAGCTGGAGGGTTATGAAATTACCTCAGCCTATGATGGCAGCACGGCTTTGAAAGCTGTAAATGATGAATATTTTGACCTTATTATCCTTGATGTAATGTTGCCGGAACTTGACGGCATCAGCGTGACTGAAACTATACGCCTGCAAAACAATGATGTACCCATCCTTATTTTAAGTGCGAAAAATACCAGCGCGGATCGAGTATTGGGGCTAAAGAAAGGTGCGGATGACTATCTCACCAAACCTTTTAACCTGGAAGAGCTATTGCTGCGTGTGCACAAGCTGATTGAGAAGAATAAGAAAATGCAGGACAAAGAAACGATTGGCGATACCTACCAGTTTGGAGCTAACCTCATTGACTTTAAAGCGCAGGAAGCAAAAACAAAAAGCGGAGAAACAGTACAATTGAGCCGCAAAGAAACCATGCTGCTGAAACTGCTCATCGAAAATAAAAACGAAGTAGTGCCAAGAGAAAAAATATTACAGGCTGTATGGGGCTACAACGTATATCCTACTACAAGAACAATTGATAATTTCATTTTAAGCTTCCGCAAATACTTTGAAGAAGACAGCCGTAACCCCCGGTACTTTCACTCCGTGAGAGGAGTGGGATATAAATATTCTGAGCAATAGCTGGAAAATGTGAAATGTAAAGCAGGCTCATGTCAGTTTACTGTCAATCCGTAGTAATATCGTTCTTACTGTTTCCAGCACTTCGCTCTTATCTTCGGTATGTACCACAGTTGTATAAATGCCAGCCTCACAAAGCTGCAACACACGCATAAGATCGTTTATTGCTTGTTGTTCAACATTAGCGCCTTTTAAAAAATCGTTCAGCCTGTTTTTATTCATTTCACTTCCTGCAAACTTTGTCTTATTGCTAAAATAATTCCAGATTGATCTGCTTAGCTCATTGTAAAACCGGGAATCGTCGGCTACCAGCATCATCTGTGCAGGTTGTAAAAAACTTTCTACCGAAGTGCGCTGTTCTATTTGGGTGATTACAGGTTCGGAAATTTTTGTTTTCCTTTTGCTGGTTACTAAAAATAAAATGATAACAATAAGTCCAAGCACCGCTATGCCTGCCAGCCACCAATAGTTAAGATGAAACCCTTTGCTGGTTTTCTTTGCTTCGGTTATTTTATCTTTTACTTTTTCCTTATAACTCACCTGCAATTTCAATGGTTGCGTAGAAACGGTTTCAAACTTCTCTGTTTGTGGATTAAAAAAGGGAAAACTAACAGCAGGCAATTCATATGCTCCGGGCTTATCTGAAACAAAAGTATAGCGGAATGTTTTCGTACCTGATAAAGGAATCGTCAGCCGGTTAATACTATCCTGTATAACAGGTTCAAAAACCTCTATACCTGCCGGCCAGGTAATAACAGGTGCCGTAATCTGTGTAAAATTACCTTCGCCACTTACAGAAATAATCATGCTGTCCTGCTCATTCTTCGCTATTTCATCTTTCTTTAATTCGGCATGAATGATAAACTTACCGACAGCTGCAGTAAAGGAATCCGTTTTGCTTTTTGCAGGCAATGGTTTTACCGATACAGCAATCGCTTCTGTTTTCATGGTATTCTCATACACTTCTGTATTGGTATGAAAATTTTCATTGTAGTCCGGTGCAAGTACACCTTCAGCAATTTCCTGTTCTGTTTTTTTATTCACTTCGCTCCGCGAAAACTCTACTTTATTCGAAATCTCCATCGGATCAATGGAGAATTTCCCTGGCTGTAATGGATATAACTGAACCTCCCGGATAGTATGCACATCAAATGTTTTCCCGTTCAGCAATTCAGTCTTTTTTCGTTTATCAGCAAGGTTTATCATGTCATGCACTGCGAACCCATAGAATCCAGGGTTTTTTACAATATCACTTTTTGATTCAAGCCTTGAATACAATTTAAATGTGGCAGTAACAGGCTCGCCTACATAGCAGCTTCGCTTATCTACCGATACTTTGAGAAACAGGTTTTGCTGAATTTTTTTTACAGGATCCTCCCCGGGGCGCAAAAAATATTCAGAATTGCTGAAAAAGGAACCATCTTTTCTTTTATTTCTTTTAAATGCTTCTTCTTTTGAAATGACTTCTATAAAAACATCGTTGCTGTTTAACTCTGTAGTACCGATTATCGCTTTTGCGCCATGAATAACATAGCGGCCCGGTTTTACGGCAGCCAGCGTATAAACAGTATTGACCAATGGCCTTGCTACATTCAGATCAATAACGGAACCCTTATACACATGTGGACCAGTAACCAACCTGAAACCATTAAATGAAGGCGCCAAAAAATTTTCTACGCTTTCTTTTCCATCAACGATGTATTGTATTTCAAAAGAGTCGCCTGCAACAACAGGATCCTGCGGGGCAACGGTACGAAAACTTACCTGCCCGAAACTGAAATAAGAAACTGTAAATAAGAAGTAAAGTAAAAATTGACGCTTCATTACCTTTATTGCACACTAAAAGTAAAAAAGCCTTTCTGAAAAAGAATATAAAATTGATAAGAGGAAGGCCTGGTATTTACAAATCGCCTAGTTCCGGCCTGATAACCAACTCCTCTACACAGGCCTGCGGTGAAAGTTGAGAAGCAGCAAAGATCATTTTCGCTACATCTTCTGCTTCCATGATTCTCTTCGGGTCAATATTACTACCACTCCATGAATCAGTATAAGCAGCGCCGGGAATGACATGCGTTACCTTTATTCCGTATGGTTTCATTTCTTCACGCAGATTTTTACTGAAGCCATACAATGCAAACTTACTGATGCTGTAAGCCCCTCCATTTTCATAAGCATTTAAAGAAGCAATGGAGCAGAGATTAAAAATATGCCCCTTCTTCTTTTCCATCATTGGTGGCAACAGCATCCTGGTAAGATGATAAGCACTATAAAGGTTTACAGCCATCTGGTTTTCCAATACAGCTTCTGGTTCATTATACACACTACCAGGTTCAAAAAGACCGGCGTTATTTATCAGAATATGAGGTTGGCCATATCCTAAACACCACTCACCAAACTCCTTTGCCTGATCTTTTATCGATAAATCAAATGGCTTTGCTTTAACAACTATATGCGGATATTTAGTCAGCAGTTCTTCCATTGTTTTGTACAATGCAACTTCGCCACGGCTGCATAGGAATAAATTATACCCATTAGCTGCAAATATTTCTGCCACTGCTTTCCCTATTCCTTTTGATGCACCAGTGATAATCACATTCATGATTTCAGATTTTAGATTGTAGATTGCGGAATTAATCAGTATCCTTCACAAATCTAAAATCCGCAATCTGCAATCCGAAATGAAATATAAGCATCTCTTCTTCGACCTCGACCATACCCTCTGGGATTTTGAAGCCAATGCAAAAGCTACTCTGCAGGAATTGCATCATAGCCTGCAACTGGAAGAAAGAGGAGTATACGATTTTGAGCTTTTTTATACAAACTACCTGGCGATTAATGAAAAGTTGTGGGAGCGCTACCGCAATGGCCATATCAAACAGGAAGATCTGCGGATAAAAAGAATGCGGCAATCATTGCTTGAGTTTAAAATCGCGGATGAAACGCTGGCTCAGGCAATGAGTACCCAATTCCTCGAATTGCTACCAACACGAACAATTCTTTTTCCTTTCACAAAAGAAATTCTCACTTATCTCGCTGGCAAGGGTTATGAAATGCACCTCATCACCAATGGCTTTGAAGATATTCAGCATAAAAAACTCAAATATTCAGGTATTGATAGTTTTTTTAAAGAAGTAATTACTTCTGAACGATCAGGCAGCCTGAAACCGCACCGGGAGATTTTTGAATTTGCTTTTAATAAAACCAAAGCTTTGCCCGAACAAAGTATTATGCTTGGTGATACACTTGAAGTAGATATACAAGGAGCTATCAATTTCGGTATTGACCAGGTTTTTGTCAATCACCACGCTATTACTACGGAAATGAAGCCGACTTATACTATCAATTCGCTAAAGGAATTAAAAGAAATATTTTAAAACTTTAGATTACCGGGATTTCTTCTCGTGGCCCAGAACCTTATCAACTCAATTTCTTTTTTTGCACTTTTTACCCTGTAAAAAAGGACAACTCTTTTATGAATTACAGATTTTCTTACGTTTTTCCTCCTGGTTGTAGGACTTCCGAGATTGGGATTTGTTGTCAGCAAATGAATTTTTCTCTTTACGGAATTAATAAAGATTAGAATTTCTTTATCAGTCCAAAGAACCTCGAGATGTTCTATGTTCTCAATGTATGTCTTAATTGCAAGAGGTGACCAGATTACCTTGTAAACCATTTTTGATATTTCTTCATAACAACTTCATGGGGTATGCCTTTTCCTTCATCTAAATCTTTAATTGATTTGTCAATGCTTTCTTGAACATGTTTAGGCAGATCATCCCACCAATCCTGTTTTCTATCAGTTTCAAGCATCGAATAAATCATTTTCACAACATGGTCATCCGCTTCGTCAATATATTTCTTGACTTTATTCCGCATGTCTTTTGTGCTCATAAAAATTTACTCCTTTCTAAAATTAATAAAAATGTGAGCAGTTCAAAAGAGAAAAGAAAGATAGTTTTAGCGCCCCGAGGCCGCCTGGCATTTACACACGGATAAATTCGAATACACTTCCAGATCTGCCAATAATTTCTAAAAATCCACCAAGCCTTAGCTCTACCTTGTTTTACCAGGTCGCCACCACCGTCACTCCGGCTTTTGGTTTATCACCAATTTTTACTTTGATCTGTGCATCCAGTGGCAATAAAAGGTCTACCCTTGAACCGAACTTGATAAAACCCATTTCATCGTTCTGCTTTACTTTTTGTCCGGGTTGCAGGTAGTTTACAATTCTCTTTGCAAGAGCGCCTGCTATCTGTTTGGCAAGAACTTCTTTCCCGTTTTTACGGTACACCACTGTGTGACGTTCATTTTCTGTAGATGATTTGGGATTCCAGGCTACAAGATATTTTCCTTTGTGGTATTGACTATATGTTACATCTCCGCTAACAGGATTACGGTTTACATGCACATTCAGCGGGCTCATGAATATAGAAACCTGTATACGGCGGTCTGAAAAATATTCATCGGCCTGCACTTCTTCTATTACAACTACTTTACCATCACAAGGCGCGATAATCGCATTTTCATCTACCGTGAAGTTTCTTTTTGGAATGCGGAAAAATGAAATGATAAAAAGGAATAAGCCCAGCGTGACAATAAAAACCAGGTAACTGATAATCGGATCGGTGAAGCTTAACAGGTAAAAAGAAAGAATATTGATGATGCCGAAAATAATAGCGCTCCATGCAATAGTCTTGTATCCTTCCTTGTGTATGGTCATGAGTTGAAATTGTGCGGCAAAGATAGGGCAATGGTGAATAGTGAATGGTGAATCAGCAGTATTAAATATCCAGTGATTACAGGAAGAGAAAAACGTAGAGCCATACAAATGGCGTGGCAAGTAGTAGGGAATCAAACCGATCCAAAAAACCACCGTGGCCTGGCATAATGGAACCGCTGTCTTTTACACCCGCGAGGCGTTTAAGTTTTGATTCGAGGAGATCGCCGAATGTGCCAGCGATGGCACTTATAGCAGCAATTATGGCAACATTCTTAGCGTTATTACCTATTATTTCCGGACCTGATAGCGCCATTATTACAATGGCCAATACTGCCCCGCCAACTGTTCCTTCCCATGTTTTCTTTGGTGATATTTTAGATAAAGGTGTTTTTCCAATAAATGAACCAACGAGATAAGCCATCGTATCATTTATCCATATTGAAAAAATAATCAGGCAAGGATATACTATTCCGAAATCAAAAAACAAAGTATTTCCTTTAAATGCCATACCTCTTTGTCTTAACTCTATCATCATTCCCCAACTCAATGAAATATATAATAATCCCAACGCAGCATAACCAAATGCTTTAAGATTGATCTTTTGTTTTTGAAAAATTCCAATAACCAAAAGAATAAAGCCAGCCAGTGAAACAGGTAATGCCATGTTTTCTTTTAATCCATAACCACCAATACTGTATGCCCGTCCGCAAAACATTATCATGATGCCATAGCCAATCAGCATAAAGCCAAGCTGCATATAGCGATGAAATGTAGTTTGATGAATTTTTTCTGTAAGTTTTAAATACTCCCACCAGCAACCAAAATGAATAATGGAAAATAAAATCAGGAAACTCCAATGGTCCCAGAGCAAACCGGTAAGCATGACTGCTACAAATACCAATGCTGTCAATGCCCTTGTGCGAAATGTTTGCCAGTTAAATGCCATTGGGAGTAGTATGCGTTGTTTCGCCCGTTTGTGAAAGCCAGGTTGGTTGATTCGGGTTTTCAATCTGCATTACCAGTTCTCTGCCCGGTTGGTTGATTTGATATTTGTTTACTTTTTCAAACAAAATATATAAACCATATAAAACAACAATGGATGCAAGACCAGACCATATCGGAAACTCAGGATCCGCTTTGGATATATCCATATTGGGGTTTTTCAGTTTCATTACATACAATACTGTAATTGCAAAACCATTATTGAACGCATGCCCGATGATACTCAGCCAGAGATTGCCGGTGCGGTAATACATCCACCCCAATACAAAACCTAAAACAAAACGACTGAGAAAACCAAGATAAGATCCATGCACTGCACTGAATACTATCGATGTTATTATAATTGCCAGGATTGGCATTTTTATCCAGCGGCTCAGCAGGTTTTGT
>JAEUVI010000499.1 GCA_016787105.1 Chitinophagaceae bacterium
ATTGGTCGCTTAGCTATTTATATAACAACTATATTGGTTAGTTTTTCGCATAATTTAATAAAATCAAGAAATCGTTAAGAAAAAGATGGCTTTCTGCAGGTAGTGTCACATTTTTTCTGCTTATACTTTTTGTGGGTTGCAAAAAGAATCATGATGATGACTCGCTTCCGTTGTTCAATGGATTTAAAATAGAAAAGAAAAAGAACCCGGCACTTGCTGCTGATGTAGTTTTTCAAATATCAAACGATACATTGTATGGCAACCTTGAGTATGGCCTTACAGACCTGGTACCTACTTTTATTGCACCAGATGCGTCTGTGGATATAAATGGAGTGGCGCAAACAAGTGCTGTTACTTCCGTCAACTTCAAAGATGTTGTTGTTTATACTCTAAGTTTTTCGGATACCCGTAAGAAAAAGTATTATGTAAAAATAAACTGGGAACGTACAGCAGTACATATTTCCATTACTACCGACGGCAATGTACCAATTGTTTCAAAAGACAATTATGTACATGCTTCAATTAAGATAGATGGAAAAGGAATGTATGATGATTATACAGGTACTACGAATATAAAAGGAAGGGGCAATTCCACCTGGGGAATGCCTAAAAAACCTTATCGTCTTAAGTTGGATACAAAAGCCGGACTGCTTGGGTTATCTCCGGAAAAAGATTGGGTATTGCTTGCAAATTATCTGGACGAAACCCACATGCTCAATGCAATTGCAATGAAAGCCGGGAAACAATTTGATACACCTTTTACCAATTCAATTATTCCTGCGGAGGTAACGATTAATGGTGTTTACCAGGGATTATATATGTTTACCGAGCAGGTAGAAGCAGAATCGAACAGGGTGAATGTGGGTAGTGGAGGAGTGTTGCTTGAACTGGATACGAATTTTGATGAGGATTGGAAGTTCTACTCTTCATCATTTTCCTTACCTGTTATGGTAAAATACCCTAACCTCACTATGCAATCAGAACTTGATGCAATACAGGCGCAGTTTCAGCAAATGGAGTTACTGGTTGCGGCTGCTGATTTTCCCAATAACAACTATCTCGATTACCTGGATGCGGAATCTGTCGCAAGGTATTTTTTGGTTTATATGCTTACCGATAACCAGGAAATTAATCATCCTAAAAGTACCTATATCTATAAGACTGCTACCGGCAAATATACAATGGGTCCGATTTGGGATTTTGACTGGGCTTATGGTTTTGAAGGCACCTCTTTACACTTTACGAGTTATACACAACCATTTTTTTGGACAGGTAATACTTCTGCCGGAACACAATTTTTTTCAAAGATTTCGACAGATCCTGTAATAAAACAATTACTGAAGCAGAAGTGGAGTGCATATAAATCAGAAGGCTTACCGGTGCTTCTGAAGTTTGCTGATGATTATGCTGAAATAATAAAATATGCATGGATAAGAGACCAGGCTGTATGGCATACAAGCACAACCGGCTTTAAAGATCAGGTGGGGAAACTGAAAACCTGGCTAACAAACCGTGCTGATTATCTATCATCGTATATCGGGAATCTTTGATTGCTGATATTTTCCTATAACTACTGAACCTGGAAATTGCCAATCCGTATATAAATAGAAGTGTAGCTATCCCTTACTGCTTTTCAATTGTAAATGTGTATTTCTTTACAGATTTGCGGGGCTTTCCGTTATACAATACTGGTGTCATTACCGGCGCACTGAGTGTAAGCCTTTCTTTTATCTGCGACGCAAGAAAGGCATTTTCAGGTGAAGGAGATACATTGTTAATGCTAACCTGCCCATCAGTACCAATTTCATACTCAACAAACACATAGTAAGTACCACTCTTTATTTTTTTATTGGGCATTACTTCTGCCTTCAGGGTGGTAGCCAGCGAATCAATATACTCTTTCCAAATCCTATTATTGTCCTTTGGCGCAGCAGTATTGACAGGTGGTTCTGTAGCTACATCTTCAGTAGCTTTCAATACCGTGTCTGTACGGATTACTGAACCTGTGGCAGAGTCACGTACAACCGTCACCGTTTTTACCTTTTCAGGTTCAGCAGGTTTCTTTTTAGTAGTATCTATTTTTGTACTCAGGTCATCGCCTTTTCTTACAACGGTACCAGAATCATTCTTTAACTTACCGCTATATAAAAGGTCTTTTAAAGACTGTGCGCCTGCAATGGTACAGGAAATAATCAACGCCAAAAACAAGAAACACTTTTTCATATCGCATGGTTTGAATTGAACACAATAACGTCCAAACTGCAAGTTAACACTCAAAGCTGTTAGCATCTTCATAAATAATGGAAGGGGGGGTAAAATTTCATACGGCAAATTTATTCATCCTTTTACTTATATATTTAGCCAATCCATTCCAGGATAAAACAGTCAGGATATTTTTTTGACGTGACGGGTTCTTCAACTAATCTTCAAAAAAGGAAACTGTCTATGCAGAATTTACATAGCGATGGCAAAGTGTTAAGCGTAATCCCGCGTTAACGGAAAATCTTCCACGTGCTGCAAAGCGAATAGAATGTAAAAGTGTGCGACGCAACAGAAGCTTAATAGTAGCAATGTGGCCGGGCACATAAAATCTTTACGTTCCCCGATGCCGGTAAATCTTATTCCGAAGCTTATATTTATGATCACATGATAAAACCATCCGCTTTCATTATTTCTTTTCTTATAATAGTAAACTGTATTGGTCAACCAATAGATACAAGTCTGTATTCAATAAAGGCAGAGTCGTCTGCAATATGGAATAGATTTTTTACAAATAATTCTGCATGGCGTGGCGCCGATGGAGCTGCGTCAGTTGATTTGGGAAAAGGTAAAGTGTTGTGGTTGTTTGGCGATACATTTATAAGCGACTCTGCAGGCTCAAGACGGAAATCTGAAATAATCCGTAACAGCATCGCGATACAGAATGGATATGATTTGGATACAGCTTCGGTAAAATATTACTGGAATAGCTTCGAAAAGAAACCCACTGCTTTTTTCCAGGCAAAAAATAAAGAGTGGTACTGGCCAGGACATGGAATAATGATTAAGGACCGGTTGCTTATTTTCCTGATGAAAGAAAAAGAAATAAAAACCGGCCTTGGTTTTGAAACTACTGGATGGGCGGCTGTCCTTATTTTAAATCCGAAAGACGATCCATCGGTATGGAAAATGAAATATATAGAAGGAGGTGATACTTTCGGCACAACTGCTGGTTCTGCAGCGATACTAAAGGATGAAAATTATATCTATGCTTATGGATCGGTAGAGCCTGGTACACATGAAGTGTATTTATTGAGATGGCCGATAAAGGATGCTTATTTTGGAAATTTAGCAAGGCCTCAATGGTGGCTGAGTGATAAATGGAGAGTAAGAAAGAAAAGTGATGCTGCGCCAAAGCCGCTGTTTACAGGTGCGACTGAATATTCTGTACACTACGACAGCAAATTGAATAAATATATCCAGGTT
>JAEUVI010000293.1 GCA_016787105.1 Chitinophagaceae bacterium
TTTTTTCAACTCACTCCCCATCTGTCCATAGTCATACACCGCCTGCAAGCCATCATATATTTCGCTCGAAGGAAAAATAAAACCGTACTCTTTGCAATGTGAAATAATCGCCTGGAATTTATTGGTATCGTTTGCCATAGGCGGCAAAAGTAATTAAGAACTACGATTTTTTGGATTTTAAGGATTAGGAAGAGTTAAAGGAATTTGATATTGATTATGTAGCCGGCTTTCGTGCCCTGGTTAGGCTTTTGTTGCGTCGCACTCTTCATCGCTTTGTTCTTTATTGATCAACTTTAGCAGTGTTTTTTTCTGCCTTCTTCCGCAGGTATTCAGCCACAAAATCCAGGTCGCCCAAAGGCAAGCCCATTTTTTTCTTTGTTTCCCTCAACGCTTTCAGTATAGCATCATTATCCATGATTGCCTGGTACAGGCGTTCACCCGGTGTTTTGGCAAGCCAGAGTTTTAATTGTAATTCGCGGATATGATCGGGAGTATCAGTCATTGTTGAGCAAGTCAAAGGTATTTAATTTCATTTTTTTATACATCTATTCAGGTATCGTGAAAAGAAAAGAAGAGGATAATAATATAGTCACTTCACGTCTTTTCCCCTTATGTCCCTTTGCGTGAAATAAAAAAGCCAAATAGCGAACAAACCGATGAACGGAGCGTCGCAACAGAAGTTGAATCGGATTCCATCAGCCTGTTACAAAATCAACTTCTTTATTCTTTAGTATCTGCTTCTATAATAGTTGTAGCTGCTGGCTGTTTTTGCAGCGATTGGTTCGATTCTACTTCTACCTGCTCTACCCACACTGCATAATTATTCGGGAAAATTTGCGAGCCGCGATGAATAGCATATACCCGTGTGAATGCTGCGCCGAAATACAAAATGATAGCGGAATAATAAACCCACACCAAAATCACAATTACCGAACCCGCCGCCCCATAAGCCGACGACATTTTGCTATGGCCGAGATAATAACCAATCAGAAATTTTCCGATCATAAACAAAATAGCGGTTGTAAACGCACCGGCCCGTACATGCCGCCACCGGATTTTGGCATCGGGCAAAACCTTGAAGATAAAACCGAATAAAAAAGAAATGATGGTGAATGTAAGTAAGAGGTTGACTATATACACTACTACTACCTGCGTTTCGGGAAAAGCACTGGTGAATTTATTAATAAATATTTCCAGCAAGCCATTTACAGCCAGCGATACAAGTAATAAAAATCCCAATGTAATAATCATTGAAAAAGACAACAGGCGGTTAAGCAGGAGCTTGATCCAGCCTTTCCCTTTTTTAGGTTTGGGTTTCAACCGCCATATCTGGTTAATAGAATCTTGTATTTCTCCAAACATACTGGTGGAGCCGATGATTAATGTGACCAGGCCAACAACGGTCGCGATGCCGCTATTGGTTGATAGCGCCGCATTGCGGATTGTTTCTTGTATTTGTAAAGCGGCTTCCTGCCCTACGAATTTTGCTATCTGTCCATACACAGTTCCCTCTACCGCCTCCCGGCCGTAAAAGATATCGCTGATCCAGATAACAATAATGAGGAGTGCAGGTAATGAAAAAATAGTGTAGTAAGCCAGGGCAGCGCTTAGCTTCAGCACTTTATTGTCAAAAAAATCAATGAAGGTCTGTTTTGTTATTTTCCATGCGTTTGTAAAAAGCATCCTGTTTGTTTTAATAAACCATAATGCCAAAATAAGGCCACTACAGTTTGGGGTTATTCTTATGCCTTTCGCTATCCCGCATATTTTTTTTCTCAAAATTTTTTTGCAGGGCTTCGGTAAGGTTTACCCCGGTTTGATTGGCAAGGCATATTAATACCCAGAGTATATCGGCCATTTCATCGCCTATATTCCTGTCCTTATCCGACTCCTTGAAACTCTGATCGCCATAGGTACGTGCCATCAACCTGGCCAGCTCACCCACTTCTTCTGTGAGGATAGTCATGTTCGTTAGCTCACTGAAGTAACGGACCCCTACTGTTTTTATCCAATTATCTACCTGTAGCTGTGCTTGTTGTAAGGTCATAACAAAATATTTTGATCTTAATTGCAATATAGCACGATTGTTGCCGTTTTAGCCATCCCTACTCCCGTACCACCGACCCTCTGAATACATAACCAGATTTATGTAAAGACCCAATTCGCTAATCTATGATCAGAAACGCTGTTCTGAAAGTGTTGGCCATTGCCATATTCACTTTCGCTGTTACACCCGGCCACGCAGGCACCGAGCCTTTGCCAAAAACTGTTAGTTCCTCTCCAGCCAAGCCCTATAAGGTTCTTACCTCCGGTAAACGTATTACCGTTCAAAGCAAAACGGATATTTCCAAAATAATGGTATGGACTGCCAAGGGACATCGCTTTATAGAGGCAAATGATGTAAATGCAACGACTTACAGTTTCAACGTAACCATCCGGGAAAAGTTTCTGTACATGATGCTGGAACTGAGTGATGGAAAACGGTATACTGAGAAGATTGGGTTGGCTGAATAGATTCCCATGCTTTAAAGAGTAATAAGAAGCTTCTCCGTTGCAGCTATTCCTTACTTTTTGTATCTATTATAATTGTTACAGGGCCATCGTTTAATAATTCCACTTTCATATCGGCACCAAACACGCCGGTAGATATTTGCTTTCCGATATCTGCCGAAAGCTGAACTATCATTTTCTCATACATTGGTATGGCAATATCTGGTTTGCTCGCTTTTAAGTAAGAAGGCCGGTTACCCTTCCTGGTAGATGCCTGCAATGTAAACTGGCTTACCAGTAGAATAGCGCCGCCCGCTTCCTTTACAGAAACATTCATTACCCCGTTATCATCATTGAAAATCCGGAGGTTTGCAATTTTAGCGCTCAACCATTCAATATCCTCAGTTGTATCGGCATCTTCAATCCCCAGTAACACGAGTAAGCCGTTTTCAATTTGCGAATGCACCTGGTCGTTAATCGTGACGCTGGCCTTTGTTACTCTTTGTATTACTGCA
>JAEUVI010000294.1 GCA_016787105.1 Chitinophagaceae bacterium
CTTTTTCAACTACTTTGCTTAGCGTTTCGGTATAAAAAGTATTAACACCATACTTAGCAAGCGCCGCTGCAGGGGTTAGATTTTCTTCTTTACCAACTGAAACAACTTTATTTGGTATCATGCGAAACATCACCACCGCACTCGTATCCTTCACATCTTTATAAGTTCCCGGCTGATTCAGTTCGTGAGAACTTAAACCGGTACCAGCTGCTGGTGAATAAGGCTGTATACTTACACTTTTATAAAGAAGTTTTTTATTATACAGTTGTTTTAATATCCACCAAAGCGTTTCAACATATTCATTCTTGAAAGTGATGTAAGGATCATTCAAATCCACCCAATAACCCATTTTGCGGGTAATATCATCCCATTTATCCTTAAAGCGCAATACCGCTTCGCGGCATTTCTGATTATATTCTTCAATAGATATCTTTTTACCGATATCTTCTTTTGTGATGCCCAGTTCTTTTTCAACACCGAGTTCAATCGGTAATCCATGTGTATCCCAGCCACCCTTACGTTTTACCTGGTAGCCCTTCATCGTTTTGTAGCGGCAAACCAAATCCTTTAAAGTTCTTGAAATAACATGGTGAATTCCGGGCATACCGTTGGCGCTGGGCGGGCCCTCATAAAACACAAATGGTTCCGCGCCTTCGCGCAGGGACACACTTTTTTCAAAAGCCTGTTTTTCAGACCACTGGGCCAATATTTCCTGTTCTATTGATGGAAGATTTAACCCCGAAAATTCCCGGTATTTAGCTGCCATAGTCCTTTCCGCCTTGATTTTGAAGGGTGCAAAGGTACGGGAGAAGTTTCAGAGTTCTGGGTTTGAAGTTTCAAGATATCAGCTTCGTTAAAGTGATTAAAACCGGCTTCATTTTCCTGGCACTATTAAATAGACTAACTCTTGCAAATGATAGAAAGTCAGGTTATTTTTGAAATCGTCCCTTACCACCAGAAATGAAACTGCACCTGAAAATTCTGATATTAACTGTATTGCTTGGCTTTTTTCAAAAAAGTTATGCCGATACATTTATAGTTACTTCAAATGCTGATAGTGGGCCGGGTACATTAAGAGAAGCGATTACACTGGCAAATGCAAATGGGACTGCGGTAACGGATTATGTCAATTTTAATATAGCGGATGTAAGTGTAACAGGAAGAACAATAACATTACACTCATCACTGATATTAAGCTCAAATCTGATAATTGACGGCTCAACCCAAGCAGGGGTTAAATTCGGCGTCACCGATTCAAAGGTCAAAATTATGCATGGTGGGGAAATCACTTTATACCAAGCAATGATTTTGTCCAATGTTGATAATGTTGAAATCTATGGCCTGTATTTCACCGGATTTTTTAACAAGAACCCCTCCGCTCCTGTTGAAATAGCATGCGCTATTTATACTCCTGACATCGTAAACAATTTAAAAATAGGAGCCCCAGGAAAAGGAAATGTATTTTACGATAATACGATAGGTATCGCAAACAGGTACAGTTATTCATTTCTGATTGGAGATATGATGTCAGATATTGAAATAAAATCAAACTTTTTTAACCTAAATGAAGATGGGGTTACTGTATCTTTCTCAGGAGTTTATGCAATAGAAATTAAATTGTTTAAAAACCTTACAATCGGAGGCAATACAGAAGCTGAAGGAAATTTTTTTGCTGGATATGTAGATGAAATAGTTCATCTCATTGCAAATAATACACCGGGCAATGGATTTCTAAATATTCTGCATAACAGTTTTGGTTCAGATTTTTCAAAGACAATACCGGTGAAATGTGGCGGTGTATATATAGCGGGACTATCAGAAACAGGCGTACGCCTGCCTTCAGACATCGCAGTAACCATTTCAAAAAACACATTTAATAATCCATTGATCACTTTCACAAACAGTTGTCATGGCATGCTTGATATATACAATATTTCAGGCTTTATTACTATTACCGGAAATGCTATCGGCAACTTATCAAATTTTCAATCTTGCCAAACATTTGGGATTGGAATCTCATATTGTGAAAATGGTATTATAGGAGGAAACAATCCTGATGATTACAATTCAATCGGGCTTAATTATATCAATGGCATTTCTTTGCATAACAACAAAAATATTACCATTCAAAAAAACTCTATCTATTGTAATT
>JAEUVI010000552.1 GCA_016787105.1 Chitinophagaceae bacterium
TCGCATTCACATACAATACACCTGTTTCCGGATCTACAGCAGGGCCTCCCCATTCTGCACCACCATCAAAACCAGGAAAGATGATGGTTCCTTCTTTTGACTGTGGCGTAAACATTCTGCCGGTATGATATGTATTCAATCTTTTCTTTACCTCTTCATATTCTTCTTTGGATAAATATGGATTAATATCTTTTTCGGTAAAAGTCTGCCTTACAAATGGTGCTGGTTTTTGCGGAATAGGTTGTGTAGGCCATAATTTTTCACCAACAAGATTTGTGGCCGTATCCACCGGAGTTTCTACAATAGGAAATAAAGGCGCTCCAGTTTCCCTGTTAAATAGAAAAACAAAACCAGTCTTGGTAGTTTGCGCTACCGCATCAATCTTTTTTCCATCATGGGTTACTGTTAGTAATACCGGGGCTGAAGAAGGATCCCAATCCCATGTGTCATGATGTATGTATTGAAAATGCCATAATTTTTTACCGGTATTTGCGTCAAGCGCCAGCATACAATCGGCATACAAATTAGAACCAGTTCTTTTACCACCATAGAAATCCATTGAAGCAGATCCTAATGGAATATAAGCGACACCCCTATCCTGGTCTATCGTCATTCCCATCCAGTTATTTGCTCCGCCACTCCATTTCCATGCATCTTTATCATCCCATGTTTCATGACCCGGTTCACCAGGTTGTGGAATAGTATGAAAAATCCATTGCCGCTTTCCGGTTTTCGCGTCAAATGCACGTATATGGCCGGGTGCTGCATCCATTGCTTCCGATACACGGGTACCCGTAAGAATTAAATTTTTATAAACAGAAGGTGGCGAAGTAGAAGTGATAAACAAATCCCTGAATTCATCTCCCAACCCATCGTGCAAATCCAGTTTTCCATTATCTGCAAATGTTGTAACCAGCTTTCCAGTTTTTGCATCAATAGCATGCAGGTAAGCGCCAACGGTATAAAAAATACGCTCATCGTCTTTACCATCACTCCAGTAAGTTACTCCCCGGTTATTATTCAGGTTGAAATGTCCAGCCTTATTTCCTGAAATACTATCAAACGGAGAAAAAACCCATTTTGCTTTCCCGGTAGACGCATCAAGAGCCAGCAACTTTAATTGCGGGGATGTGGCATACAATACCCCGTTCACAATAATCGGGTTACACTGTATTTGTGAATGTGCTGCTGTATCAGCATCGCCCGTATGATATTCCCATGCTATTTTCAACTGAGCAACAGTATTGGTATCAATCTGTGTAAGCGATGAATATTTATTCGCGGTAGTATTTCCACCGGCTACACTCCAACCACTGTATTGATCGGGGGCTTGCGCATTTTTACATGCAGTAAGCAGCAAAACCTGAATAGCCAGCAGAACCATTAAAAGATAGTATTTTGTAATCATGTAAACAAGTTAATGTATTTATAAATACATAAACCACTATCACAGCGGTTTTAAAGAATGTTCCTATAATACTATCCCTTTTTATAAACCAGATCTACTTTTTGTATTTAAAAAAAATAATCACTCTCATCACAGACCTTCTTCAGGTATATTTTCGCCAAGTAGAAGATTAAACAACTGAAAGAAAAAATAACACATACAGGCATGATTGTAGATGACATTCTCAATATCAACTTTTTCTTACCCCATTTGTATAAAATATTTCTTTACTTTTGCAAAAGTGCGCAAACCAGTTGCAATATTTTTTCTCTTCCTTTTTCTCGGTACAACTACTGAGTTCGGGCAACTATTGAAATTTCCCAAATTCATCATCCATTATCTCAAACACAGGGACGAAGCTCCGGGACTTGGTATCAAGACCTTTGTAAATATGCATTATAATAAGTGGGACGTAAAAGATGAAGACTATGCTGAAGACATGCAGTTACCTTTTAAAACCCAGGATGCATTTACAACCGGAATTACAATCAGTCCTGTAGTTGTTCCATTCGCTGATTTTGATACTCCGAAAATAGAATACACTACTATTACTTCATATACATTGGTAGATGACGATCTGCTTCCCTGCTCTTATACAGGAAGTATCTTTCAACCTCCCCGTGCTTAGTCATTTTTCTCCTGTTTATTTTTCATATTTACAGCATTTGCCTGTATATAACTGCCTGTTATTACCAGTATAGTTATATATCCGTCAATCCTGATTAAGCAATATTTATTATGCTATTACGAATTATCCGCTTTTCAGTGCGGCACAAACTGATTATAGGGTTGTGTACCCTGGCATTATTATTCTGGGGTGCTTATTCTGTAACCCGGTTACCAATTGATGCAGTTCCCGACATTACCAATAACCAGGTACAGGTTATTACACAATCTCCTTCATTATCTGCACCGGATATAGAACGACTGATAACATTTCCTGTAGAGCAGGCAATATCTACTGTGCCTGGTGTAATAGAAATGCGTTCATTTTCACGATTTGGCTTATCCCTTGTTACAATAGTTTTTTCAGATGCTACTGATGTATACTGGGCACGGCAGCAGGTAACAGAACGGCTGCAACAAGTAAATAACCTGGTACCACCTGGGGCAGGCAATCCGGAACTGGCCCCTGTAACTACCGGTCTTGGTGAAATATACCAATATGTAGTAAAGGCAAAAAAAGGATACGAGGGAAAATATTCACCGCTTGAATTAAGAACCATACAGGATTGGATAATCCGCCGGCAACTACTTGGCACACCCGGTATAGCTGATGTAAGCAGCTTTGGCGGCTATCTGAAACAATACGAGATCGCCATTAATACTGATAAACTCAAAAGCCAGAATATAACACTGAACGATGTTTTTACTGCATTGCAGCAAAATAACCAGAATACAGGCGGCTCATATATTGAAAAGGGACCAGCATTATTATTTGTAAGAAGCGAAGGGCTTGCAAAAAATATAGATGACATTAAATCAATAGCTGTAAAGTATACAACCGGCGGCATACCTGTTTTTATAAAAGATATAGCAGAAGTAAAAATCGGGCACGCTACCCGCTACGGCGCTATGTGCTTCAATGATGAAGGTGAAGTAGCAGGAGCTGTTGTCATGATGCTTAAAGGAGGAAACTCTTCAAAGGTCATAAAAGCTGTAAAAGAAAAAATTAAAAGCATAGAAAAAAACCTGCCCGAAGGTGTTATGATAGAAGCTTTTCTTGACCGCACAAAAATGGTTAATAGCGCTATTGGTACTGTTGAGAAAAACTTATTGGAAGGAGCACTCATTGTTATTTTCATCCTGGTAATCTTTTTAGGAAATGCAAGGGCCGGCCTCATCGTCGCATCCGTTATTCCCCTGTCAATGCTTTTTGCGATTATTATGATGAATGCCTTTGGCGTAAGCGGCAACCTGATGAGCCTCGGCGCTTTGGATTTTGGTTTAATCGTTGATGGCGCCGTTATTATAGTGGAAGCTGTAATGCACCGTATCTATCATTCAAAGACTGGAAAAGAAATTGCTTTGCTGACACAGCCACAAATGAATGATATAGTAGAAAGTTCTGCTGGAAAAATGATGGGGTCAGCGGTATTCGGGCAGGTTATCATTCTCATCGTTTATCTACCTATTCTTTCACTCACAGGTATTGAAGGAAAAATGTTTAAGCCGATGGCACAAACTGTTTCTTTCGCGCTTATAGGAGCATTCATTCTTTCACTTACTTATGTTCCAATGATGGTTGCGCTATTATTACCTAAAAAAATAAAGAGTCAAACCACATGGGCCGACAGGATGATGGACTGGCTTCAGAAAAAATATAAACCTGTTTTAAACTTAGCTCTCGCCTATCCAAAAACTATTATTATCAGCGCTTTCACATTATTTCTCGTTTCGATTTTCATTCTGATGCGAATGGGTGGAGAGTTTATGCCTGAGCTGGAAGAAGGAGATTTCGCAGTAGACACACGGGTGCTGACAGGAAGTTCATTGAAAACAACCATCGATGCTACACAAAAAGCAGCAGCTATCCTATTGAAAAATTTTCCTGAAGTGGAAAAAGTAGTAACTAAAATAGGAAGTGGTGAAATACCTACCGATCCAATGCCGGTAGAGGCCGCGGATCTGATGGTTATACTAAAAGACAAAAAGAAATGGACGTCTGCAAAATCATTTGACGAACTGGCGAACAAAATGAGCCTTTCGTTGCAGCAGGTGCCTGGAATAAGTACAGGATTTCAGTTTCCCGTACAGATGCGTTTTAATGAATTAATGACAGGTGCCAGGCAAGATGTGGTTTGTAAAATTTTTGGAGAAAATCTTGACACACTGGCTGATTACTCAAAACGTCTCGCTGATATCATTGCTACCGTAAAAGGTGCAAAAGATATTTATACGGAAACTGTAACGGGTCTTCCCCAGATTGTAATTAACTATAATCGTGATGCCATGGCTATGTACCAACTAAATATTGACGATGTAAACAGGGCTATACGAACTGCCTTCGCCGGTGAAAGTGCCGGAATGATTTATGAAAACGAGAGGAGGTTTGATCTTGTACTTCGTCTTGACAACAAGTTGCGCAGCGATATTTCCGATGTGCAGAATTTATTAATTCCAACACCTTCGGGTACACAAGTGCCATTGTCGCAGGTAGCGTATGCAGAAATAAAGGAAGGGCCTAACCAGATACAACGTGAAGACGCAAAACGAAGAATTGTTGTTGGCTTCAATGTAAGAGGCAGGGATGTACAAAGTATAGTAAACGAACTGGAGCAAAAAACTACAACAAAATTAAAACTACCGCCAGGCTATTACATCACATTTGGCGGAGAATTTCAAAACCTGGTAGAAGCGAAAAAAAGACTTTCATTAGCTGTTCCTGTTGCACTACTACTTATCCTGCTCATGTTATACTTCGCATTTGGATCGGTTAAGTATGGATTGCTGATTTTCTCCGCTATACCATTATCGGCTATTGGTGGCGTGTTTGCTTTATGGTTGAGAGATATGCCATTTAGCATTTCTGCCGGTGTTGGCTTTATCGCTTTATTCGGAGTCGCCGTACTCAATGGCATTGTATTAATTGCAGAATTTAATCGCCTTAAAAAAGATGGTCTCACCAATTTGAAAGAAGTAGTGCAACAAGGAACAGCAATACGGTTACGGCCTGTATTGATGACAGCTTCTGTTGCTTCTTTGGGCTTTTTACCAATGGCATTAAGCAACGGCGCTGGCGCAGGTGTACAACGACCACTGGCAACCGTTGTTATCGGCGGGTTAATAACTGCTACGATTCTTACATTAATTGCGTTGCCTGTTTTATACATATGGTTTGAGAAAATAAAAAAAGGGAAGCCAAAGAAGATAACCGCAGTAGTAGCATTGATTTTTTTAACAATACTGGCTCACAACCCTGCTGCCGCCCAGGTAAGTGGTCAAAAAATATCGTTAACGCAATTGATTGACTCTGCAATTAAAAAAAATCAGGTATTAAATATTTCAAAAAAACAGGCAGAGTACTGGAAGCAGTTACAATCATCAGTTTTCGATCCTGCTAAAACACAAATAGTCGCCGAATACGGACAGATAAACAGTTTTAAAAACGACACAAAGTTCATTTTGTCTCAAGGTTTTAGTCTGCCAGTTGTTTACCAGCGACAGGCCAATCTTTATAAAGCACATGAACAGTCTGAAAATCTTTTATTGTCTTTACACAAACAGGAAATTGTAAAAGAGATAAGCCTGGTCTTTTACACAATGATTGATCTTTCCGAAAGAGATAAACTTTTGACAGAACTGGATTCAATATATCGCCGTATCGCTTCAGCCGCTGCTGCACGTTTAAAAGCCGGTGAAACAAATATCCTTGAAGCCACTGCGGCAGATGCACAGCTACAACAATTGTCACTTCAACGTGAACAGATCACTTATGACATAAAAGCAGAACAACAAAAATTACAATACCTGCTTGCATCAGAAGAGTTGTTACTACCCGATTACAATGACCCCGCAAAGCCGATCAGCATATCGATTGATACAGTTTCTGTAAACAATCATCCATTGCTGCTATGGCAGCAACAACAGGGGTCGATAGCCGCTGCAGGGACTGCGATAGAAAAAAATAAGCTGTCTCCAGATTTTTTTATTGGTTATGCAAACCAATCCATCAATGGCTGGCAAACACCTGATGGTATCAATCAGAAATACTATAGCGGCAGCAATCGTTTCAATGCATTCCAGTTAGGAATTGATTTGCCAATCTTTACAAAAACCACCAAAACAAAAATAAAAGCAGGCCGTATAAATGAAAGTATTGCGACACTACAAACCAGGCAAGTACAAAGCAAATTAAAAAGTGAAACGGCTCAGTGGATGGAGAATTACAAAAAATCATCTGCTGCATTAAACTATTATAAAAACACCGGCAGCCGGCAAGCGGAAATAATCACAAAAAACGCAAGGCTGAATTTTGAACAAGGTGAAATCAATTACCTGGAGTGGGCTACTTTGATGAACCAGGCTGTACTTATCCGCCTTGGACAACTGGATGCATTGAAAAATTTTAACCAGGCAGTTATTTATCTCGAATACCTGCTTGCCGAATAGAAAACTTATTCATACTGATAAATACTCAATAGATGAAAAAGAATTTATTAATTACTTATACTGCGATGACCTTTATTATGGGCTGCTCGTCGTCCGGCGAAAAAACAGAAGCGCCCCCTGAAAACAATACCACAAAAGTATCGCTGACAGAACAACAACTTAAAACAGCAGGAATAGAAACAGGATCCTTCACCGAAAAGGCGATAGATGAAACGATAAAAGTAAATGGTGTTATTGACGTACCACCACAAAATATAGTTTCTGTCAGTTTCCCAACAGGCGGGTACCTTAAAAGTACAAGGCTGCTTCCTGGCATGCATGTACAAAAAGGAGAAAACATTGCTTTTATTGAAGACCAATCTTTAATACAGTTGCAGCAGGATTACCTGATAACAAAATCAAAATTAAAATACGCTCAATCTGATTACGATCGGCAGAAATCATTGAACGAAACAAAGGCCTCAGCCGACAAAGTATTACAACAGGCACAGGCAGAATTTGAAAGTTTGCGGGTATTGCAAAAATCGTTGAGCGAAAAACTGAAACTCATAGGCATCAGCCCGGATAAGCTAGATGAAAATAATATTTCCCGATCTGTCGCCATTCACTCTCCTATTGATGGCTATGTATCAAAAGTAAATGTGAACATAGGAAAGTATGTGCAGCCGGTTGATGTACTGTTTGAATTAATCAACCCGACGGATATTCACGCTGCACTTACAGTATTTGAAAAAGATATCAACAAATTAAAGAAGGGACAAAAAGTTACTGTCTCCTTTGTGAACGATACTACTACAGTATACCCGGCTGAAATCTTATTAATCACCCGTAATGTTGATGAAAACAGGAGTGGCACAGTTCATTGTCATTTCGAGAAGATGCCTTCCGAATTAAGACCCGGTATGTTTATCAACGCCATCATTTATTTGTCAGGCAAAACTGTAAAAGCTGCACCGGAAGAT